>NZ_DGRF01000023.1:0-94294 GCF_002390995.1 Clostridium sp. UBA4395 | reverse complement strand
TCTATTTTGCGAAAGCTCCTTAGTTATATTAAATTCTGTTTACTCAATTATCTTTCTTTACTATCAATTTCTTTGACAATTCTTTCAATGAATTTATCTATAGAAATTGAACCCTCATCTCCGTTTCTACGGCTTCTTACTGCAACTTCTTTATTTTCAGCTTCTTTTTCTCCGACAACTAAGATATAAGGAGCTCTTTCGTTACGCGCTTCTCTAATCTTATAACCAATTTTTTCTGCTCTGTAGTCAACTTCAACCCTAATATTATTTTTCTTAAGTTCAGCATAAACTTCATCAGCATAGTCATGATACTTCTCAGAGATTGGAAGTAGTTTAACTTGAACTGGTGCAAGCCATACTGGGAATGCTCCTGCATACTTTTCAATAAGAAGGGCAAGAGTTCTTTCATAGCAACCAATAGAAGTTCTATGAATAACATATGGATATTTTTCTTGACCATCCTTATCTACATAAGTCATTCCAAATCTTTCAGCAAGAGAGAAGTCTATTTGAGCTGTAATTATAGTGTCCTCTTTACCATGAACATTTTTAATCTGAAGATCAAGTTTAGGACCATAGAAGGCAGCTTCACCAACAGCTTCAGTATATTCAATTCCAAGATGATTTAAGATTTCTCTCATCTTATTTTGAACTGCATTCCAAGCTTCGGGTTCTCCAATATATTTTTCTTTATTATTTTCATCCCATAGAGATAATCTATAACTAATATCTTCTCTAAGACCTAGAGTATCAAGCATATAGTTAATCAAGTCAACTACCCCTTTAAACTCATCTTCAAGTTGATCTGGTCTACATGCAAGGTGACCTTCAGAAATTGTAAATTGTCTTACACGAATTAATCCATGCATTTCTCCAGAAGATTCATTTCTAAATAATGTAGAAGTTTCAGCATATCTTAGAGGTAAGTCTCTATAACTTTTAGATTCAGCTTTATAAACTGTGAATTGGAATGGACAAGTCATAGGTCTTAATGCAAATACTTCATTATCCTTTTCTTCATTACCTAGTACAAACATTCCTTCTTTATAATGGTCCCAGTGTCCAGATATTTTATATAAATCACTTTTAGCCATTAATGGTGTTTTAGTTAAAAGGTAGCCTCTTTTTTGCTCTTCATCTTCAACCCATCTTTGAAGAAGTTGAACAATTCTAGCACCCTTAGGCATTAGAAGAGGTAGACCTTGACCTATTGGTTCAGAGGTAGTAAATAACTTTAGTTCTCTTCCAAGCTTATTGTGGTCACGTTTTTTAGCTTCTTCTACAGCTTCTAGGTATTCATCTAGTTCTGATTTCTTTGTAAAGGCAGTTCCATAAATACGAGCAAGCATTTTATTTTTTTCGTTTCCTCTCCAATAAGCTCCTGCAAGTTTAGTTAACTTGAAAGCTTTCACTGGTTTTGTAGTCATTAAGTGAGGACCAGCACAAAGGTCAGTAAACTCACCTTGTTTATAGAAAGTTATGATTTCACCTTCTGGTAGATCTTCTATAAGTTCTACCTTATAAGGTTCATCTTGTTCCTTCATAAGTTTAATCGCTTCTTCTCTAGGAAGTTGAAAACATTCAATTGATAAATCTTCCTTAACTATTTTTTTCATTTCAGCTTCTATTTTATCTAAATCTTCGTTAGAAAATCCACCTTCAAGGTCGAAGTCATAGTAGAAGCCATTATCTATAGCGGGTCCTATAGCAAGTTTTGCTTCAGGAAATAGTCTTTTAACAGCTTGTGATAATATGTGAGCAGCTGTATGTCTAAAAGCTCTTCTACCTTCATCCTCATTAAAAGTTAAAATATTCAATTCACAATCCTCTTTAACTATATAACGAAGGTCTACAGTTTTTCCATTTACTGTTCCAGCTGTAGCAACTCTAGCGAGTCCTTCAGAAATACTTTTTGCAATTTCAATAATACTCATTTCATTTTCTAATTCTTTAACTGATCCATCTTTTAAAGTAATTTTAATCATTTAAAAATCTCCCTTCTATATCTAATATTCTAGCCAAAAACTTTAAGTGAGAGTCCAAATCTTTGATTTGGTTCCTCGAACTTACTCCACCGAATGTATGTGAGATGGAGTTTCATATCGAGCAAAGCGAGAAAAGTAAATCTTTGATTTGGTCCTCGAATTTACTTCATACAACCTACGTGAGATGTAGTTTCATCTTATATAAAATAAAAAAACTCGTCACTTTTCATAAAGAAAAGGGACGAGGTATACCCGTGGTTCCACCCAAATTGTCCTTAAACTTATTAAAATTAGATTATAAAGATAACTAATTTAACAAATTGATATAAAGGACCACTTTAAAAACTATAACGTAGTTAACGGACTTTATTAGAGTCACTCAGAGGTGGTCTTCAACATGATTTATTTAAAAGCAATTTCAGCTACTGTGCTTTCTCTCTGTAAATAAAGTGACATATCTACTGTACTCTTCATTGCGATAATATTATTAGTTATTATCCTATTATATCATAAATCTTAGGTTATGATGCAGAAATTATTAACTTTATTTTAGCATATATATGCTTAATGTCAACATAAATTGTTAAGTAAATAGAGAATAATAATAAAGGATTACATTTAATTTATATTTATGTAAATTTATAATATGTTAGCAAAATAAATAGTATAATTATATTAAGGATTGCTTGAAATTAAGAAACATTTAAGTGAAAATATATAATTAGAGGTGAGGATATACTATGAATCGTAATACTAATCTAAATGTTATGGATGAAATGTACTATAGTGATTTATGGATAAAATTATGCAAGAGAAGTAAAGATATTATTCTCACTAAGGATGAAATAGAAAAGTACAATGCTGAAGGAATTAAAAGGGGATACATTTATAATATATTTAATGAACCCAGTGAAGTAGCTAAAGAATATGTAGTTACTATGATAAATTGTGTAAGCAAGATTCCTGAAGGTGATAGATACAAGAATGGTAGTAAAGTAAACAAGGAATATTATGATAAACTTATTGATGATATGAATTTAAAAGAAATAAAGGATAAGATTTCTATAGAATATGGATTGGTGGTAAAGAGGGGAAGTATAAGAACATTTCCTACTAGTGATAGAGTGTTTAAGGGGGATAAAGAATATGATTTAGACAGATTTATGGAAAGTGCTATATATGCAGCTGAACCTTGTATTATATATGCTTTTAGTAAAGATGGAAAATGGTGTTTTTGCAAAATCTATAATTATTTAGGATGGATTAAAAAAGAGAATATAGCTTTTGGAAGTAAAAAAGAAATAGAAGAATATTGTAAATGCAAAGATTTCATTGTAGTTACAGGTAAAAAGATAAATCTCGGTTATAATCCTTTTATAGAGGCATTAAGAAATTTAGATATTGATATGGGAGTAAAACTACCTATAGAAACTAATTTGAGCAAGGAAGAATTAATTTATGATATGTATAGTGAAGGTAATTATGTAGTTAAGTATCCACTAAGAGAAAGTAATGGTGAATTAAAGTTTACTAATATTTTAATTCCATACAATGAAGATGTTCATAGAGGATATTTAAAATGTAACAAAAGTAATATATTAAAACAAATATTTAAATTCCAAGGAGAAAGGTATGGGTGGGGTGGAGAATTCAATGGAAGAGATTGTTCTTCCCTTATCATAGATACCTTTAGAAGTTTTGGAATACAATTTCCAAGAAATAGTGGTGATCAATTAAAAAAATCAGTTGGGAAAACATTGCTTGTTCATAAAGAAATGACTTATCATGAAAAATTGAAAATGTTAGATAGCTTGAAACCTGGAACCCTTATATTTTTAAATGGGCATGTAGCTATGTTCATAGGGAATTATAAAAATAGTCATTATATAATTCACGATGTAATAGGAGTATTTGTAAATAAAAAGGATTATGAAAAGAAAAATAAAGGGCAGAAGGAACAGGTTAATGAAGAAAAGATATACTTAGGAATAAAGGGTGTAACAGTATCTGAATTAAAAGAGATATACACATTTAGTGGAAAACCATATATTGAAGAGATTATTGGAATTAAGGACATATTCAATTAAAGTTAGAAGCAAGTAATAGTAACAAAAAACAAAATATAGAAAAGATTATTTAAGAAAGGGATAAACTAATGAATCAATGGCTATACGGAATAGATAAGGGAATAACTGATGCTATACATTTTGGGTTACAGAATAAAATTTTTGATACTATAATGCCATTCATAACAAGGCTGGGAGATGCAGGGTTTATATGGATAGCAATTAGCATTATTCTTATATGCACTAAAAAATATAGAAAAGTAGGAATAACAAGTTTACTAGCAATATCTATAGGTACAATTTTAACAGAGGGAGTAATAAAGCATTTAGTGGAGAGAGTAAGACCCATTATTGCATATCCTATAGATAATCCTCTAATAAAACTGCCTATTAGTTTTTCTTTTCCATCAGGGCATACTGCATCTTCTATAGCTGTAGCATATGTACTTTCCACATATATTAAGAGATATAAGTTTTATTTCATATCTTTGGCAATTTTAATAGGTTTTTCTAGAATATATTTGTATGTTCATTATTTTTCTGATGTATTAGGTGGAGCAGTAGTTGGACTTGTAAGTGGAATTCTAGCTGTGTATATAATGGGGAAAATTAATAAGAGAAAAGAAAAAAATTGGAATGTTAGCATATAAAATAACTAAAGGGGTGTCTCAAAATAAGCTAAATTTTATTAAAGTACAAGCTCAATACTTAGTAAGATTTAGTGAATTATTTTGAAACAACCCTTATAAATAGACTTTGTAATTGGGTAAAGTTATAAAATTCAATTGTTAATTTATAAAACGAATATCAGCTGAATTGTGCTTTAAAGGTCTAAATACATATCCTTGAGCTTTTAAACCTTCAAGAATTTTTGGCATTGCATCTAATGTGGTATATTTGAAGTTTGTATCATGCATTAATATATTAGCTGTATTAACGTTAGAGCTACCATCAAGAACACTTTTTATTATACTTTTTTCATCCAATGTTACCTTAGTAGCATCTGAAGAATCAACATTCCAGTCAAAATAGGTGTACCCACGGTCTTTTAGGGCTTTAAAAATACAATGAGACATATTTTTATGTTCACTCATATATCCTGTATTTGAACCACCTGGAAATCGTAAAATTTTAGAGGGTTCTTTACCGGTTATTTCTTTTAGCTTATTATCAAGAGCTTCCACATCACTAATAAAGGCCTTAGTAGATGAATAAATTTTTTGATAATTATGACTATATGTATGGTTAGCAAGAACATGTCCACGATTAACGATTTCTCTATAAATGTCATCAAAACCTTCTTTGTATATTACAAAAAAAGTCGCTTTAGCATTGTATTTGTCAAGTACATCTAACAGTTTTAAGGTATTAGATGAAGGACCATCGTCAAAGGTTAAATGAGCAATCTTTTTTTGTGACATTGCCTTATCATATGTGGATTGTTTTTCACTTAGTTCTTTTTCTAACTTAATATTTTCTGCAAGTACAGAGTTGTTAGACGATGATAAAGAATCGATTTCTTTTAATAAATTACTTTGCTTACTAGAAGCCACAAACATTTTTGTTGTTGCTAATATTGATATAAAAAAACATAAACATAAAGCTGATAAGGATATAATACTTAATATAGAGGGTTTCTTTCTTCTTCTTCTTCTAATATTCCCTTTTGATGATTCAAGATTAATATTGTAATTCATGATTTTAGCTCCTTATGTTAATTATTAATTTCAGCAAGTTCGTCAAGTAAGGCATCTAAATCTGAACTTGACTCTAGCAAGGTCTTATTTGCTTTATGTAAATTAGCCTTTGTAGCTTTAAGGGATTCTATTTCAGTAGATAATTCATTATTTTTAAACTGGTATTCTTTCTCCTTTGAATTAGCAAATACTGAAATTCCTATAAATATGAAGCAAAATATAAAAGCCATTACACAGAGTTTACCATGTGAGTTATTATGTTTTTTAGAATGAAATAAAGTATTTTTCATAAGAATCTCCTTTAATTAGTTATTATGTTTTATACTAATAATTATAAAGGAAATATTATGTATAATCATTACGAAATAGTAACAATTTGAAAATTTTTTTGTTGTTTTCTATACTTTAAATTTAATTGTAAACAGGTTTGTGGTAGAAATTACATTGTAAAATTAAATAGGTGTATTTAAGGAGAAGGTATAAGTATGTATATTAACATGCCAAGGTATATAGAGAATTGTATTAATGACATAGAAAGAAATGGCTTTGCAGCTTACATAGTAGGTGGGTGTGTAAGAGATAGTATTATAGGTAAAAAGCCTAATGACTGGGACATATGTACATCAGCAACTCCAAAAGAAATAAAGGAAGTATTTATAGATAAAAAAACTATAGATGTAGGAATTGAACATGGAACAGTGGTAGTATTAATGGAAAATGAAGCAGTAGAAATAACTACATTTAGAGTAGATGGGAATTATTCCGATGGGAGAAGGCCAGATAGAGTAGAATTTACTTCAAAACTTATAGATGATTTAGGAAGAAGAGATTTTACTATAAATGCTATAGCTTATAATCATAAAATAGGAATAATAGATTATTTTAATGGAATTAAGGATATAGAAAATAAGGTTATAAGGTGTGTAGGAGAACCAAATAAAAGATTTAAAGAAGACTCATTAAGGATAATGCGAGGATTAAGATTTATGGCACAGTTAAACTACAAAATAGAAAAAGAAACTCTAATTGCCATAGAAAATAACAAGGAGCTTCTTAAGAAAATTTCTAGGGAGAGAATAATTGTAGAGTTAAATAAGCTAATACTATCTGATTACCCTGGTGATGGAATTAAGTATATGTTTAGTATGGGAATTATACCTATATTAGTACCTTATCTATATAAAGATAAAGAAAAATATATTTATGATTCCTTTAAGGTAAAAGAATGTATTAAGGTTATAGAGGGATGTCCTAAAAAACTTTATGTGAGAGTAACTGTATTTTTGTACTATATATTAAAAAGTAATAAAGATGAAAATAATATAATAATTGATTATAAAGAGAATACATCTAAGTTAATACCTAAACAAGACATAAAGATAAGCATTAAATGTGAAGAAATTCTTAAAGAACTTCATTATGATAATAGGACAATAAAGAATGTAAGTACACTTATAGCATATTATGATACTCCAATTTATGAAGATAAAGCATATCTTAAAAGGCTATTACAAGGAACAGGATTAGATGTATTAGGAGAATTAATAATTGTAAAAGATATAACGAAAACATTTTTAAAAGAAGAAAACTTAGAAATGATAACTCAATTTAATTTAAATAAGATGAGAATAGAATTAATTTTAGATGAAATTATGAAAAATGAAGAAGCCTATAGGAAGACTGACTTGAAAATTACAGGAAAAGATTTAATAAATTTAGGGGTAAAAGAAGGCATAGTAGTAGGAAAAATATTAGATGAATTATTAGAAATGGTTATTAAAGATCCTAAATATAATGATAAAGAAAAGCTAACTATATGTGTAAAAGAAATATATGAAAAGTATAAAAGCAATGAAAATAAATAAAAAAATAAGACCGCTATGATTTAATCAATTAGTTAATCATAGGGTCTCTTACCTTATCTATATTCATGGTGTTTAGGATTTGCTGAAACTTTTTCTACAGCTCTAATAACTTGAGCGGTTATAGAAATTTCTTCTTGCTTGTCAATTTCATTTAAAGCAGTAGTATAAATTTTACCTTCTTCACTAACCACATACTTGGGTTTTATAGAATTTAGGGCAAGAGCAGACATATCATCAAGGCACTTTTGGCAAGTACAAATATTAGGATAATCTTTAAGCACACTTTTTAAAACATATTCAACTTGATCTTCTGCATAATTTTTGTAAGGTGGCATAAAAAATTCCTTTCTAACATAAGTCTATTGGTAATTATTTTTAATTACCAATAGACTTTAATTAATTATTTTAAGTAAAATTATAATTCCATTTTCTTAACGTTTTCTGGGATTATAAGATCTGCAAGTGTTGCATTTTTTACATCTTCAATAGTAGCTTCTGGTCCAAGTTCCTTAAGAACAAGACCTTCTGAAGTTACTTCAAGAACTGCCATTTCAGTAATAATTAAGTTTACTTGATGAGCAGCAGTTAAAGGAAGTGTACATTTCTTTAATATTTTTGGATTACCTTTAGCTGTATGTTCCATAGCTACTATAACTTTTTTAGCTCCAACAACTAGGTCCATAGCTCCGCCCATTCCAGGAACCATTTTACCAGGAATCATCCAGTTTGCAAGGTTTCCTTCTTGGTCAACTTCTAAAGCTCCAAGTACAGTAGCAGCAACATGACCGCCTCTGATTATTCCGAAAGATACAGAAGAATCAAAGAATGCAGCTCCAGGGATAACAGTAACATGTTGTCCGCCAGCATTTACTAGGTCTTTTTGCTCTTCTCCAGGAGCAGGAGCAGCACCAATTCCTATGAATCCATTTTCAGATTGTAATGTTACATCTATGCCTTCTGGTATATAGTTAGCTACCATTGTTGGAAGACCTATACCTAGATTAACTACGTCTCCATCGTTAAGTTCTTTTGCAACTCTTTTAGCAATGACTTCTCTTATCATGTTCTTATCCATGTTAGTTCTCCCCCTTTACTATATAATCAACAAAGATATATGGTGTCATAACTACGTTTGGATCTATATCTCCAACTTCTACAAGCTCTTCAGCTTGAACGATTACAGTATCCGCAGCAGTAGCTATTAAAGGATTGAAGTTTCTTGTTGCTTGATTGTAGTATACGTTTCCTTTTTTATCAACCTTTGAACCGAATAAAAGAGCAACATCTGCTTTAAGAGGTTTTTCAAGAATGTATTCTTGTCCATCAACAGTAATAACTTCTTTACCGTCTTGTACAATTGTTCCAAGGCCAGTTGGAGTTAAGAATCCACCAAGACCAGCTCCACCACATCTGATTCTTTCAGCAAGTGTTCCTTGAGGTGATAATTCTACTTCCATTTCTCCAGAATTCATTTGGTTTCCAGTTTCTTTGTTTGTACCAATATGTGATGCAATAGTTTTCTTAACTTGTTTGTTAACTATTAACTTACCAATACCTCTATCTGGAAATCCAGTATCGTTTGCTATGATAGTTAAATCTTTAACGCCTTTTTTAACTAAAGCATCTATAATAGCTTCTGGAGTACCTACAGCTAAAAATCCACCTATCATAACAGTCATTCCATCTTGAATTTTAGAAACTGCTTCATCAATTGAAATAAGTTTATTCATATGTTAAACCCTCCATAAATAAAAAATTTTCTTCCATACTAGTTTACCCCTAATTTAAATATTTTGCAATGTATAAAGGCTGATTAAATTTTTAATTAAAAAACTAATGAAAGTATTCATTTTTAATTATTAAGGTCTAATTTTGTTAAATATTACACGAAATACTTAAAACTATATTTTCATATAATATATACATTTAGATAAATAGGTATACATGGAGCTATTTTTATATGAAACTATATACCAATATAAATATGAAACTAGTTACCTAGGAAAGTATATAAATATATAACTAGTTAACTAGTTGTTCTCGCCACAAGGGTTTCAGGGATTTTGCCATTTTGCAAGTAGGAAAATAGCCATCTAAAACATGATAATTTGGTAGATTTATTATAGATAATTTAAATAAAATAATGGATAGATATAGTGAGGATTAAATATTTATAAATAGCCAATGATATTAAAAAAGAATCATTGGCTTATGTTATAATTAGGTAATAATAAAGGAAGAAAGTAATTATAAGAAATTGTGAAATATATAAGGAAATTTAAAGGTTAGGAAGTGAGATTTTGGGAATTAGATTTATTTACGGCAGAGCAGGTACAGGTAAGAGTTATGCCTGTATTGAAGAAATCTATGAAAAATCCTTTGATAATAAAGCTCCATTAATATTAATAGTTCCAGAGCAGTTATCCTTTAGAGCAGAAAAGGCTCTCATTGAGAGGATTGGTGCCACTGGAATAAATAATGTACATCTTTTAAGTTTTAAAAGATTAGCTTTTACTATTTTTAATGAAGTTGGTGGAGTAACTCATAAATACATGAATGATACAGGAAAAGCAATAATTGTAGGAAGAGCTATAGATGAGTCAAAAGATAAACTTAGCATATTTAAACAAGCTACAAAACAAAAGGGGTTTATAGATAAAATCATAGGAGTACTTACGGAATTTAAAAGACATAAAATTACTCCACAGACTCTTAAAGATTTAAAGGAAAATGTGGATGAAAGTTCACTACTAGTGGATAAGTTAAGTGATATTGAAGCAATTTATTCAAAGTTTCAAGATAAACTTAGTGAAGGATATTTTGATCCGGAAGATAATTTAACCATTTTAAAAGGAAAGATTGAAGAAAGTAGGTTTTTAAAGGGAGCAGAAGTGTGGATAGATGAATTTAGTGGCTTTACTCCTCAGCAATATGACATCATAGGAAAACTTTTAAGAGTTTGTGCCAATGTTAATATAACAATACCTTATGGTGGGGATGAGGTCACAGATAAAAATGAGGATACTAATCCTTTTTATCCAATTTATACTACAGAAGAAAAGCTTACAAAACTTGCGCAAGATTATGGATACTATCCTAAAAATAATCTTCATTTACACATTGGACATAGATTTAAAGAAAGTGAGGAATTGTCCTTCTTAGAGGAGAACTACTTTAATAATAGGGGGGAAGCATTAAAAGCTCCTACAAAAAATATAAGTATATTTAAAGCTCAGAATCCCTATGGAGAAGTAGAATATGTAGCCAAGGAAATCTTGAAACTAGCTAGAGAGAAGGACTTTAGATATAAGGACATTATAGTTATAAGTAGAGATTTGGAAAATTATAAGGACATAGTTAGGGTAATATTTGAAGAATATGAGATTCCATTTTTTATTGATGATAAGGAAGATATAGCTTCAAATCCATTGGTTATATATATAACTTCACTTTTAAACATATTTTCTAAAGGCTTTAGAGATAATTCCATAGTTAATTATTTTAAAAGTGGTTTTGCAAATTTATCACCATCAGAAGTAGATTTACTAGAGAATTATGTTCTAGAGTATGGCATTAAAACTAGGAAAAAGTGGATAGATGATAATGAGGAGTATTGGATAGAAAGCTCTAAGTATGAGAATATAATAGAAATAAAAAATAAAGGAATAGAGCCTCTCATTAAATTAGAGGAGAAATTAAAAGGTAAACATAAGGTTAAAGATATTTGCTCAAGTATTTATAAATTCTTAGTTGATAATAGAGTTTATGAAAATGTCAATGAATATATAGAGAAATTTAAGAGAGATAATAATCTTTTATTAGTGGATGAGTATAGTAGTATCTGGAATATGCTCATTGAGCTTTTAGATCAGTTTGTAGATATTCTTGGAGAAGAAGTGGTGACCATTGAAGAGTTTAATAATATCCTATCTATGGGGATATCTCATAATAAAATGGGGTTAATTCCCACATCTATGGATCAAGTAGTAGTAGGAAGTGCTGAGAGAATAAAGGCTCAAGAGGTAAAGGTAGCTATAGTTGTTGGTGTAAATGATGGGGTACTTCCAAGGATTACAGGTGATGAAGGTCTATTTAATGATAATGATAGAATAGTGTTTAAAAATAATAATATAAGTGTGGCAGATAACAGTTTTGAACTAGCATTTGGAGAACAATATTTAATATACAATTTGCTAAGTATTGCAAGTAATCTATTATATGTTACTTATCCAATTGCTGATTTAGAAGGAAAGACTAAGAGATATTCCATGGTGATTCCAAGGCTAAAGGCCTTATTTCCTAATGTTTTGGAGAATACAGATATATTAAAGGAAAAAGTTGGAGAAGATGAAAAAGGCATAGTAGGAAAGACTCCTACCTTTAATAATTTAATAAAAAAGCTTCATGAATATGTAGAGAAAGATGAGATAACAGACCTTTGGAAGGAGATATATAGATATTATTATAAGGAGCCAGAATATAGAGAAAAACTTCTCAAGGTAATAAGTGGCTTTACCTATAAAAATCATATAGAAGCCATAAGTAAGGATAAAATAAGGCAATTATATGGGAAAAGTCTCAGTGTATCTAAAATAGAAGCCTATGCAAATTGCTCCTTTGGCTATTTTGTAAAGTATGGTCTTAAAGCTAAGGAAAGAAAGATTTATACCTTTGCACCCCTGGATTTTGGAAATCTAATTCATGAAGGCCTTGAAAAGTTTTCTAAAAGAGTAGAGAAAGAAAAAGCGGTGTGGGGAACTTTAGATAAAGAATTTTGTGAAAGAGTTATAGGTGATGTTATATCAGAGCTTATAAATTCTGAGGAACATAGAATATTAAAAAGTTCTAAGAGATATGAATATATAGCTACAAGGGTAAAAAGAATTTTATATAGAATGGTGTTAATCATTAATGAACAGATGGAAAGGGGAACTTTTCAACCTCTTGGCTATGAAATTTCCTTTGGTTTTGAAAAAGATGATTATTATCCACCTATACCAATAACCTTATCCACAGGAGAAGTAGTAAAATTACAAGGAAAGATTGATAGAGTGGATAAAACCTCTATAGATGGGGTTAATTATTATAGAGTTGTGGATTATAAAACAGGAAAAATAGACTTAGATATAAATGATGTATATAATGGTTTAAAAATTCAGTTACTAACTTATTTAGATGCAATTTTAACCCTTGAACAAGAGAAAATGTCTAAAAAACCAGTGGTATCAGAAGGAAAAGGAAGAACCATGCCAGGAGCTATGGTATATCTTTCTGTGGATGATCCAATAATGGATGGGTCTAAAAAACTTACCATGGAGAATTTAGAGGAAGAAGTATTAAAGGCGTTAAAAATGAAGGGAATCGTCATAAGAGATTTAAAGGTAATTAAGGAAATGGATAAAACCATAGAAAAAGGGGGAACCTCTTCCATAATTCCTGTAGCCTTAAATAAACCCAAAAAGGGTAGTGATGAAGCCGAATTTTCAAAGAATAATAGCTCAGTGATAACCTATGAAGGTTTTAATGTGCTTAGAAGTCACATGAAGGAAAAGGTTAGAGAAATCTGTGAAGATATGTTAGAGGGAATTATAGAAGTAACTCCATGTAAAAATGGAAAAAGCTATTACTGTGAATTTTGTGAGTTTTCTTCTATATGTCAGTTTGATGAAACCATGGGGATTAATAATTTTAAAGTAATGCCTAGAAGAAATAAAAAGGAACTTCTTCAGCAGCTTGAAGTAGAGGGAAAAAGAGGTGAAGGTAATGAGTAGCGTAAAGTGGACAGAGGACCAACAAAAGGCCATTGATATTAGATATAGAAACACATTAGTATCTGCAGCAGCAGGTTCTGGAAAAACTGCAGTTTTAGTTGAAAGAATTATAAAAATTATCACAGATAGAGATAATCCTGTGGATATTGATAAATTACTTATAGTAACCTTCACTAATGCAGCAGCGGCAGAGATGAGAGAACGTATAGGAGAAGCTATTAACAAAAGAATTAAAGAGGAGCCTAATAATAGAAACCTCCAAACTCAATTAATACTTCTTAATAAGGCAAGCATATCAACTCTTCACTCCTTTTGTTTAAACCTAATTAAAAATAACTTTCATCAATTAGATATAGAACCAAACTTTAGAGTTGGGGATACCACGGAGATAAATCTTTTAAAGGTAGAAGCCTTAGAAGAACTTATGGAAGGGAAATATATTGAAGGAAAAGAGGAATTTATAGAGCTAGTAGAGAGTTATTGTGATAATAAAAGTGATAGAGCCTTGGCAGAAATGGTGCTAAGATTATATAACTTTTCTATGAGTATGGGTGCTCCTGTAGCTTGGCTAAAAGCCAAATCCGAAATTTTCAATGTGGGTGAAGATTTTTCCTTTGAAAAATTACCTTTTAAGGATGCCTTACTAAAAGAATTAAGAGAAGATATAATAAATGCTTTAGAGATAAATAATGAAGGGTTAGATTTTGTACTAAATAATCCTATTACTTACAAATATAAAGCTACCTTTGAAAATGATGGAGAAATATTAGAGAGAACTTTAACAATAATTGAAGATGAATTAAAGGAAGATAGACAATACATTGAAGAAACTGGTTTTGGAAGAATTCCAACTTTAACAAAGTTAACAGAGGAAGAGAAAGTAATACAAAAAAAGGCTAAGGATTTAAGAGATGCTGCTAAGGAAATATATGTGGAGATAAAGAGTAAGATATTAAATGCTACTTCTGAGGAAAATATTAAAATTACTAAAAAACTTTATCCATTAATGAAGGAACTAACAAACCTAGTAATAGAATTTAAAGATATCTTTGATAAGAAAAAGAGAGAAAGAGGTATCATAGATTTCAATGACCAGGAACATTTTGCCCTTGAAATTTTAAGAGATAAGGAAGATAAAAATAAACCATCAAGCATTGCTTTAGAGCTTAAAGATAAATTTGAAGAAATACTAGTAGATGAATATCAAGATTCAAATAGTGTTCAGGAAGAAATAATCAATCTTATTTGTAGAACAGAAAAGGATACAAGAAACGTATTCATGGTTGGAGACTTAAAGCAAAGTATATATAGGTTTAGAATGGCAAAGCCCGAGCTATTTAAAAATAAGAAGGAAACCTACACTAAAAATGGAGATGATTATAATGCTCTTATTACTCTCCATAAAAATTTTAGAAGTAGAAGAGAGGTTATAGACGGGATAAACTATATCTTTAATGCTGTTATGAGTGAGGATGTAGGCGAACTAGCCTATGATGAAAGTGAAGAGCTCAAGGTTGGAGCCAGTTATAAAGAGTTTTCAGGTGAAGGTAATATTGGTGGAGAGGTGGAATTTAACCTTATAAACCTTGATTATGAAGATATTGAAGCTAATGAAGATAATGAAATAGAAGAAGAGCTTCAAGAACAAAGTGATATCACAAGTAGTGAGGAAGAACTGGATAAAGAAGAACTAGATTCTATGCAGCTAGAGGCTAGATTTGTTGCAAAACGAATAAGAGAGCTAATGGAGCATCATGGTGAAAATTCATTAAAGGTATATGATAAGAACTTAGATGATTATAGAAGAGCTACCTATAAGGATATGGTTATTCTTTTAAGGTCAAGTAATAAGCTTTCTCCTATATTTATAGAAGAATTCAAAAGAGTAGGAATTCCTCTTTTCTCAGAAGGGGGAGGAGGGTATTTTGATACTCTTGAAGTAAAGACAGTTATAAGTGCTTTAGAAATTATAGATAATCCAATACAAGATATTCCTCTAATTGCTGTATTAAGGTCACCTATTGGTGGATTCACTACAGAAGAGTTAGCAGATATAAGAATTTCTAATAAAAATGTGAGTTTTTATCATGCCATGGTAGGCCTTTTAGATTATGAGAAAAAGGATTATGAAGATGAAAACCTTAGTGATACTTGGGAAGAAATCTATAATAATACTGCTCTAAAAATAAAAATAAAAACTTTCCTAGATAAAATAAATAACTGGAGATTAGAAAGTAAATATACCCCTATAAATCAGCTCATATGGGAAATAATAACGGATACAGGCTACTACGGTTATGTGGGAGCATTGCCTGGAGGAGAGCAGAGGCAGGCTAACTTAAAAATTTTATTTAAGAGAGCTAAGGATTTTGAAAGAACTAGTTATAGAGGGTTATATAACTTTATAAACTTTATAAGTAATATAAAAACTAGTAGTGAAGACATGGGAAGTGCTAAAATCATAGGAGAAAATGAAGATGTAGTAAGAATCATGAGTATTCATAAAAGTAAGGGCTTAGAGTTTCCTATAGTATTTCTTTGCGGTCTTGGAAAGAGATTTAATGAAGGTGATTTAAAAGGCAAGATACTATTCCACCATGAATTAGGTTTTGGACCTACTTATATTGATTTAGATAATAGAGTTAGTTATAACACATCTCAAAGGGAGTTTATAAGCAAAAAAATTCAAGGGGAAAACAAGTCAGAAGAGATGAGACTTTTATATGTTGCGCTAACTAGAGCAAAGGAAAAATTAATTTTAGTTGGAAGTGGTAAGGCTCTAGATAAGAAAATTGAAAAATGGTCTGGGGCAGGCATAAATGAAAATGGAAGTATAAAATCAACCTATGTAAAAAATCAAAAAAATTATATGGATTGGATAGGAGCTTCTCTTATAAATCATAAAGCTGGAGAACCCCTAAGGCATTATAATGAAAATATTATAAAGGAAGATTTTAAAGAAGATCATAGTAGGTTTAAGGTATCTATATATCCTAGAGAAATTTTTGAAGAAATAGAAGATGCAGCCTTAGAAGAAGTGCCAGTAAAGGAAAAAATAAATAAACTTTTAGATAATGCTGATGAAAATATAAGTAAAGATTATTATAAAGTAATTAAAGAAAGATTAGAATTTACTTATAAATATGAGGAAGCAACAAAGCTGCCTACAGTAATAACTGTTACAGAGTTAAAAGAGCTTCACAATAATCTACCAGAAGCCAATAGAGAAAATAATCTATATATAGAAGGTGATGGTTTAGATGAAGATAACTATAAAACTATAACCTATGGAGATGAAGTAGAAGGACCGAGAAAGTTTAGGCCTCTAATGCAAACACCACTATTTCTTCAAGAAAAAAAAGGATTAACTCCATCAGAGGTGGGAACTGCTTATCACAATATAATGCAAAGACTAGACCTAAGTGGTGACCTTTCTAAAGATGACCTTACAAGGCAAATTAATACCATGGTAGAGAAGGAGTTAATAACCTTTGAATCAGCAAAATCAGTTAAGGTAGATAAAATTCTTAAGTTTTTACAGAGTAACATAGGAAAAAAAGTAATAGAAGCTTTTAAAGAAAACTCTTTAAAAAGAGAGCTGCCTTTTAGAGTGGAAATCAATGCTTCTACTATTTATCCTAATGTTAGTGAAGAAACTTACTTAGAGGAAAAGATGCTTTTAAGAGGAGTTATAGACTGTTACTTTGAAGAGGGAGAAGAAGGGATTATTTTAGACTATAAAACTGATTATGTAAAACCGGATAATATAGAAGAAATTAAAGAAAGATATAAAGTGCAATTAGATTATTATAGTAAAGCTATAAAAGATGCCTTTAAGAAAGAAAAAGTAAGGAAGTACTTATACTTATTTTCACTAGATAAAGAAGTTGAAGTAGAATAAAGTAAGATAGTTTTTAATACTAGATATAATTATTTGATTGAAAGAGGGATACTATGATTGATAGATATATCTTAATGGATAAAGACCTTGAAGTGGGTGAATTAACCTATAATGTCGCTGATAAAAAGTTTAGTTTTAATAGGTATGAAAATGTAACAAATAGAACTCATCTTCCATTGGGAATGTACAGCTATATAAATTGGAATCATAATTACAAACCTACCCATGATGATATAGTATTTTGGTTATCAGATAGAGTGGTTCCAAAGGAAAGACAAAATATAGATGAAATACTTAGAGTTATGGGATTAATAGATTATGATATGTGGGAGTTATGTAGAAGAACAAGAGCCATGTGTATGGAAGATTACTTTTGGCTTAGTAAGGGTGAGAAATTTGAAGAAGTTCATATAAGATATTTATCTGAGCATGGAAGAATAAAAGAAACTCCAATACCTTTTCCAGTAGAGGAATATCCCCCAGAATATATTGTAACTAAGGATGGAAAGATAACAAAAAATTTAGTGAGGTAAGAACCTCACTAATTTTTTTGTAGTAAATTAACCTTTTAAAAAGGAATTTTATGTATTTTGTAGAATAAGTTATTCAATTAAAGTATTGGAGTTGAATACTTATGGAAGAGGTAAATAAAACACTAGTAATTTCATTGTATAATCAAATAAACTTATATCTAGATATTGTAGAGATATTTGAATATTTACAGAAAGAGTTTTCAAGCTATTTTAAATATGATAATTCTATTACAGAGTGTATGACAAAGGAGTTCATTGGAGATTTTAATACCTTTGTTATAGTAGAAGAAAAGGAAAGAATTGAAGAGGTTTTTCATAAAGTACATACTAGTGAAGATCATAAGGTAAGCTGCAATGCTTTAAGTAAGGAAGTAAAAATAGATAAGAAATTCATCCATGATATTTTAGATAGTATAGAGAAAAATATAAATTCTAGGTTAAATCTATTTAAAAAGAAATGTGAGCTAGAGGTGTATACATTTCAGATGAAACATGGTGAGAAAGAAATATATAATGAACTAAATAGATATGTTTATGAGGATATGGAAGGGATATTATCATACATAGAAATAGGAGTTGTTCAGCTTAAAAACATCGTAATGAATGATTTAAATGAAAAAATAAAATCTTATCATAGGTTTATTTGGAATGCATTCAAAGAATTAATAATTGATTTAAGGGGAAAAGATATATTAAATAAGGGTGATATTTCAGATAGAATAATTATTAAAGAAGATGAAATTTTAAATTCCTTAGATGTTTTAAAAGAAAAGATAGCAGAAATAATAAGGAAAGAATTTATAGAAGTACTACTTAACTTAATTAATGAAGCCTTTGGAGATGAATTTACTAAAAGAATAAAAGTTTATAAAAAAGAATTAAATAAATATTTAGCCAAAGAAATTTGTGAATCAAATTTAACTAAAATAGAATCAATAGGATATACAACTACTTACGATAATTCTATGAAAAATAGAGAATATACCATAGGATATAAGGTGTTTTCCTTAGAGCATGACTTTTTAAATATGATGATGAATATAAGTAAATTTAGCTTTGATGAAATAACAGATGAAATAGAACTCAGTATAAACAGTATATTTTATAATGAATTTACTAGACTAATTTATTATATAAATAGTGAAGAAGAGTTTTATGTCATGTGTAGAAGTTTTCAAGATAAGTTTAATTATATAACTTGTGAAATAATTAAGTCTTCATTAAGGTCCATAAAGGATAATTATTATAACTCTATTATAGATATACTCATGGATAATATGAAATCTATCAGTGGTATTAATGTTTTTAAATCTATAGATAGCTATAGAGGAAATATAAAAGTATATAATCATGGCTTAATTATGGATTTATATAATAAATGGAATAAGATGTATGGTAATTATAATGAGCTAAAGAAGTACTGTATAGATATATCTAATATACTAATTTTAGATGAAAAAGATATTTTAAAGGAGTATTTTCAGTTGGATTTTAAAGAAGATAGTATATTCAAAGGTGAATATTACTGTGACTTTAAGGCATTGGAAGGAAAAAAGGAAGAACTTTATAATAATATAGCTTTAATAAAAGAAAAACTATTAAAGACTCTTCAAGGAGATTTTACAACTTATTTTGATCATTTATTTCAAAGTATAGGAAAAAATTTAGAGTATGCAAAATCAGAAGAGAAGAATTATTATACGGCAATTAATATTATATAACTTATAAGTTTGTTTTATATACTTTTAGGTACTAACAGTTTTTTTCATTGAACCAAGTGGTACAATTAACAGAATATAAGTAATATTTTAAATTGAATGGAGTTGGTATTATGTCAGTGGATTTGTTTAAAAGAGCTAATGCTAAGGATTCAGAGTTTAAGGGAAGAAGTGCTGATACAGAAAAATATTATTATAATCACTCTTTTAAAGCAAATATGATAGCTACTGGAATTATTGTTGCTGTAATTTTAGGGTTTATTTACTTACTTATTAGATAATAATACAAAAAGCCTAGAAAGGGTAGTTCCTTTCTGGGCTTTCTTTTTAGTCTTCAATATAATTTAAAAGGTTATTAAAACCTATTCTATAAACAGTAGTTGCAAAGGTCTCCCCTTGGATTTTATGAGCATTATAGAAGGATAAAAGTTTATCCATTACCTTGGGGATTTCCTCTATGCCATAAAATTTAGGTAGTATGTGTGGAGGACAGCTTATTTCTGCACTATTAATATATATAGTTAATCCTGTTCCTGCTGAAGATAGGGCTAAGAATGAACAGTTACCAATACAATTTCCACATCTTAAACACTTGTCCTCATGTAGTACTAATTCTTTGTTAATTTTTTCAAGGGCGCCACTAGGACAATATTTAGTACATCTTGTACAAGCTATACATTCACGTTGATTTAAATCTACTTTTGTACCATTAATTATTCCTATTGAATCTTTATATATTTCACTATACTTGTCTACTATATCTACTAGTTTAGTTAAATCACTTTTATTATAATTTTCTGCCGGTGTGGGTAGTGTGCTTCTCAGAAAAATAGACTCACAGTTATCATATAAAAAGCCTTGAACCTTTCTTCTTAATTCTATTGAAGTTTCATCTAATTTTTCATCAAAGGCCTTAGTAATATCTTTAGTATAATTAGTCATAAATATATTCTCCTTTTATAAAATATAATCCCTATAATAATTGTAATATGATTTAATAATAGAATAGCAAAGTATATTATTAGGTTCAAGATTTACTATAAATATAAGTTAAGAAGTATTGTTGTAAATACTTAACAGCTAAGGTATACTTTTATTATCATTAAATGTATTTTGTGATTAGAAGGGGAGTCTTATGATGATGGAGGATAAAGAGTTACTAAAAACACTTTGTATGTCTCATGGACCTAGTGGAAGAGAACACTGGCTTGGAGATTATGTGACAGAGGTATTTTCAGAATTTGGACAAGTTACTAGGGATAATTTAAATAATATAATTATTCATAAGAAGGGTAAGGGCAAAGGCAAAATCATGCTTATGGCTCACCTAGATGAAGTGTTTATGATTATAACAGAGATAAAAGAAAATGGATTTTTAGCATTTAAAGGCAATGGTATTGATCCTAAGACTTTAGTTTCTAAAGAGGTTATAATCCATGGAAAAGAAGCTATTCACGGTATTATAGGAATTAAGCCGCCTCACTTAATGAAGGATGAAGATCGAAAAAAAGCAGTAACCATAGATTCTTTATTGATTGATACAGGGTATTCTAAGGAGTCTTTAGAGAACATAGTTAAACCAGGAGATTATGTTACTGTTAAGGGAAACTATAAAGAACTTTTAAATAATAATGTAAGTGTTAAAACTGTTGACGATAGAGGTGGAGTTGTAGCTTTATATAGATGTGCTAAGGAACTTAAAAATATAGAACACGACATGGATGTTTATTTTGTATGCTCTGCTCAAGAGGAAGTAGGTCATAGAGGTGCTAAAACTGCTACTAATAGAATTAATCCAGATATAGGTATTGCTGTAGACGTTACCTTCGATTGTGGAATGTATGGCCTTGAACATGGCGATACTGAACTAGGTAAGGGTGGAGTAATCTGTATAGGACCTAATATTCATCCTAAGGTTAGAAAGCATCTTATGAAGGTTTGTAAAGAATATAATATTCCATTTCAATTAGAAGTGGAAGCAGGAAATACAGGAACAGATGCTTGGGATATTCAAGTAGCTGGTGAAGGGGTTGCTACACTTCTTATATCAATTCCTATAAAATACATGCATACTTCAGTGGAAACTGTAAATATGGATGATATAAAAAACACAGGATATATGATGGCAAAGTTAATAGAGAGTATAAAGGGTGAAGAATTGGAGGAATTAGTATGTTTTTAGATGAGATTCTTCAAAAGAACGGTATTTTAGATAAATTGACTTCTTTAAGTGGTCCTTCAGGATTTGAGGGAGAAGTAAGGGGCTTTATTAAAGAACAGGTTACCCCTTATGTAGATGAGATTTTTATAGATAGAATGGGAAATATTATTGTTCATAAAAAGGGTAAAGGAAAAAAAGTAATAGTTGATGCTCATATGGATGAGGTAGGTTTTATAATAACTGGCTACAATGAGGATGGAAGCTTAAGATTTAGTGCTTTAGGAGGAATAAATGCTAAGATAATACCTTCTAAGACTGTACTTATAGGGCCTAATAAAATACCAGGAGTTATTGGAGCAAAACCAATTCACCTTCAAGGATCAGAGGAGAGAGAAAAGGGTCTAAATTATAGTGATTGCTGTATTGATATAGGAGCTAGGTCTAGAAAACAAAGTGAGAAGCTTATAGATCTAGGGGAGTATGTAGTTTTTGATACAGAGTATGATGAATTTGGAGAAGGGCTTGTAAAGGGAAAGGCCTTTGATGATAGAGTAGGATGTTTTGTACTTATGGAGGCATTAAAGGAAAATTATGATGTAGACCTATATGGAGTGTTTGCAGTTCAAGAAGAAGTTGGAGAAAGAGGCGCTTTTATTTCGTCTTTAAATTTAAAAGGTGATTTAGGAATTGCTTTAGAGGGTACAATATGTGCAGATATGCCAAGTGTTCCTAAGCACTTAAGAGCTACTGAAGTTGGCAGAGGACCAGCTATATCAATAATGGATTTAACTAGTATATTCGATGTTGATGTGGCTGATGACATTATGGAAGTAGGGAATAATTTAAATATTCCATATCAAAGAAGAAAAGCTATAGCTGGAGGAAATGATGCAGCTACTTTCCATGGCACAGGATGTGGGGCAAAGATTGCTACTATTTCAGTTCCATGTAGATATATCCATTCTTCAGTTTCAGTAGCATCAAAGGAAGATATAAAGAACACAGTTAAATTATTAGTAGAATACTTAAAAACACTATAGATTTTGGAGGTATTTGTGATGAATAAATTATTTGAAGATTTAGTAGGAGCATTTGGAGTTAGTGGACATGAAGAAGAGGTTAGAAGTGTAATTGTTGAGCAATTAAATTCACTACAAGTTGAAAATAAGGTAGATAACATGGGAAATGTTATAGCTAAAATAGGTAAAAGTAATGGGGAGGAAGAAAAGAGAATTATGATTTCTTCTCATATGGATACCATGGGATTTATAGTTATGTATATTGAAGATAATGGTTTCTTGAGAATTGGAAAAGTAGGAGAATTTGATGAAGCTGCCTTTGTGAATAATATGATAGAATTTGAAAACGGAAATTCAGGAAGAGTTTGCGGAACTAAAGATAGTCCTAAAATAGATGACATGTATATAGATTTAGGAGTAGAAAGTAGAGAAGAGGCTTTAGAACTAGTAAGAGAAGGAGATGTATGTATTATTACATCTAATTTTATAGAAGAAGAAAAGAATATCATTGCACCTGCTTTAGATAATAGGGTAGGCTGTTACATGTCACTGAAATCTATAGAAAAGCTTATAGAAAATAAAGAATCATTAGAGAAGTTAGATAAGGAAATATATTTTGTATTTTCAACTCAAAACACTTTAGGAGGAAGAGGAGCAAGAGCAGCTGCTTATGAAATAAATCCTATGTATGCTTTAGTTGTAGATGGAGAAAATGCTGGAGATACATTAGGGGGAAGTGGAAAGTTTTCTTTAGGAAAGGGTACAGGAATAAAGTTCATGGATAGAACTTTGTTAATGCATCATGAAGTGAAAGAACAATTGGAAAAAGTTTATGAGAAAATGGATAAAAAGCCACATTATATCTTTGGCGAAACTCAAGGGGATGGTAAAACAATCCATAAAGAGGGAGTAGGAGTTAAGACTGGAACTTTAGTTTATCCTGTAAGATATAAGGATACAAATATGGAAATGGTTAATTATAAAGATATAGAAGACGGAATAGAAGTTATTTATAATTATATTACATTATAATATAAGGTTATTTAAATAGTTCTATAGACATAGCTTTTAGAGAATATACCCAAAAATAATAAATATTAGAGCCTTCACTTTAAGAATATCAGTGAAGGCTCAATTTAGTTTAAGATTAATTTGCTTTAAATTATAAGTTAGTAACTATTTTGCAGCGTAATAGCATCTTTTCGGAGATTCTATTTTATCCTCTGATTTAAGTGATTTTATAGCTTTATCTACCTCTTTTTTGTCAATACCAGCCTTTTCAGCAATTTCTCCAGCTTTTAATGGCTCAGATGAATTTTTCAGTACTTCTAAAACTTTATCTACCATGTTAACACCTCTTTTAATAATTATAGTTATTTAATAATATTTATTATATAATATTTTGATAAAAATATCAACAATATTATATTTTATCTGTTATCAGTTTGTAATTTATTATAAAGTATTTCTCGTCTGTCCTCCTTTACTTTAAAGGAATTTCTGACTCTACTGACTAAAGATCTATCTATGTCTGCTATGAGAATATCCTCCACACCTTCCTCTGTACTACCTATAATTTTACCTAAAGGGTCTATAATTAAAGAATTTCCACTATAGTTTATATTATTACCAATACCAATTCTATTAACTCCAGCAATATAGCATTGATTTTCAATAGCTCTACTTCTAAGCAAGGTTATCCAGTGTTCTTTTCTACTTTCAGGCCAATTAGCAGCTACAGTAATTAAGTCACATTTTTTTGAAGCTATTTGAAAGATTTCAGGGAATCTTAAGTCATAGCATATAAAAGGTGAAAGGGTTATTTCATCAATTTGCGCAAAGCATATTTCCTCACCACCAATGTAGTATTTACTTTCTTCACCGTAGGAGAAAGGATGTATTTTAGAGTAGTTACATAGAATATTTCCATTAGAAGATATTATTGTATAATTATTTTTACCTTTTATATCATTAGTAATACCTTGAATATAACCAATTCCTGCATTAATGCAATAACCTTTGCATAAACTAGAAATGTAGGAAACCGTAGAAAAATCAAATTCTTTTAATTTTTCTATGTTCATTGTAAATCCAGTAAATGATAGTTCGGGAAATAAAAGTAAGTCTATTTTTAGCTCTTTAGCTTTTTTAAAAAATTCTTTGCTTGCTGATAAGTTAAATTGCTTATTTTCCCATAAAATATTATTCTGTACCAGTCCAATTTTCACAATATCACCCCTTATATTACTAATTATAATATATTTTAAAGTTATTATTCATAATAATCCTAAGAAATTTATTATTTTATAAGAAAGTTAATACTAAATTATATGAATGGTGATTTGTTTAATTATGTTAAAGAAAGTGGTATAATTAAAGGAAACTTAGCTCCAATAATAGGTCAATATTATAATATATAGACAATAGAATAATGTAAAAGGTAGGGGTATTGCCTATGAAAATAACTGAAAACACAGTGAAAATGGCATTGAGATATAAGAACCATCATATATCTTCATTAGCTTCACAGTTAGCTTTTGATATGCTGTTTTCATTTTTCCCATTTTTGATTTTATTACTAACTCTAGTTGGATTTATAAACGTAGATCCCATAGAAGTAATTGGAAGTTTACAAAATATAATGCCCGAGGAATTATATAATTTAGTATCTACTTTAGCCCTTCAATTGTTACAAACTAGAAATGGAAATTTATTATCTTTTTCATTAATGTTCTCTCTTTATACAGCATCTAGAGCTTTTAGAGCCATAAGATACGGGTTAAACAGAGCATATAATGAAGAGGAAGATAAAAATAAGATAAAGTTAATAATACTCTCCGTTTTATTTATGGTAGTAATATCTTTTATGATAATATTTGTACTAGGTTTTTTAGTCTTTGGAGAGATGATAAGTTTAGAATTAGTTCAATGGTTAGACCTTGATATTAAGTTATTTTATTTTATACGATATTTAAGGTACCCAATTGGTTTTGCAGGTATGATAGTTATATTTACAGCCATATATAAGCTTATACCTTCAAGACGAATAAAATGTAGAGAGGCCTTGCCAGGGGCTATATTCACAAGTATTGCTTGGATAATTTTATCAATGGGGTTTGCGTTTTATGTAAACAACTATGGGAAATATACTGATATTTATGGAAGTATAGGAGTGGTTATTGTTTTGATGGTTTGGTTACAAATAACATCTACTACAATTTTATTAGGGGGAGAACTGAATGCACTATTAATGTATGATAAAGAAAATAACTTCAAAATATAATAAATTCATGTTTAATATTAACACTTATGAGAATGTTTAGTTTAATTATTTGTAATATTGTGTTAAGATAATGAAGAAGAATGACAATGATGTAGAATATTATATAAGGTCAATAGTAATGGAGGGTATAAGATGAAGGTTAGAAAGGCTATAATTCCAGCAGCAGGTTTAGGAACTAGATTCTTGCCAGCTACAAAAGCGGTGCCTAAAGAGATGATTCCTATTGTAGATAGACCTACTATAGAGTATATAGTAGAAGAGGCTGTGGCTTCAGGTATAGAAGAAATACTTATAATAACAGGTAGAAATAAAAAAGCTATAGAAGATCATTTTGATAGAGCTGTAGAACTAGAAATGAATCTTGAGAGGGACGGGAAGAAGGAACTTTTAGAGTTAGTCCATAAGTCAACTAACATGGCTAATATCCATTATATTAGGCAAAAGAATCCAAAGGGGTTAGGTCATGCCATAAGTTGTGCTAAAGCTTTTGTTGGAGACGAACCCTTTGCAGTTATGCTAGGAGATGACATAGTAGATAGTGAAGTTCCTTGTTTAAAGCAATTAATGGATGCTTATGATAAGCATGGTACTTCAATTTTAGGAGTTCAAGAAGTAGCCAAAGAAAATGTAAATAAATATGGAATTGTAAAAGGCGATAAAATTAATGATAGAGAGTATGTAGTTAAGGATTTAGTGGAAAAGCCAAAGGTTGAAGAAGCGCCATCTAATGTGGCTATTTTAGGTAGATATATTATAACTCCTGAAATATTTGACATACTAGAAGATACTAAACCAGGAAAAGGAAATGAAATACAATTAACTGATGGCTTAAAAATTCTAATGGAAAAGGAAAGTATGCATGCTTATATTTTTGAAGGTAGAAGATACGATGTAGGTGATAAATTAGGATTTTTAGAAGCTACAGTGGAATTTGCTTTAAAAAGACAAGATTTACAAGATAACTTTAAAAAATTTTTGGAAGAAAAATTTAATTTAAAGCATATATAATTTAATAATAAAGCATAAAAACTGGTATATAATCCCAATGATATATATCAGTTTTTATTTTATATATCAAATTTTATTATTTTTACTCAGAAGAGGTACGGAGACTTATTCTCATTAACCTGTCAAGAAAAAAATGTAGAATAATAGTAGAAAAATGTAGTAAAAAAAGTATTAATTTTAGTGTAAAATGATTAAGTGGTACATTGAGTAACGTTAAAATTGGAGGATAAATAATGGAGTTTAAGAATAAGGACGATTTGGAGTTTTACAACAACATTTCGGAACCTATTATAGTTATAGATAGTAATAATGAAATTAAATACTGCAATGAAGGAGCGTTAGAATTTTTAGGAGTTCAAAGTATTGATTCAATTGAAGAGTTGGATATAAACACAATGATAAAGTTCTCTACGTTGAAGAGTGGTGTCTTTGATGTAAAGGATTTTATAAAAAATGATAGAAGTGAGAGAATTCGCGCAAGTATAGATACAAGAATATATAAAGAAATAGAAATAGAATTAGTTTTTAGAAGTATAAAAGTTGGTAATAGTGAAGGCACCTTAATGTTGTTGAAAAATATAGTAAGTAATAATCTCCATTTTAAATCAGAAGTTATCAATAAAGACAATAGCAAATTAGAGGAGCATGAAGAATTTAAATATATTGTAGTAGATAAAGACGAGGATGAAGCCTTCATCTCAACAAAAGAAATAGACTTAAATATAAATTTTTATAAAGCTATTTTTGCTAATAGTACCACTGGAATTGTAATAGAAAAGGAAAATAGAATTAGTTATATAAATAAAGTTGCTATGGATATAATTGGAGACCCAAAAAGTGATACCTTTTTAGGTAAAAGTATTTTTGAAATAATTAAGTTAGATTCTATACAATATAATGATGAATTTTTGAAAAAACAGTATTCTAAATATAATTCTAGTTTGAACATAGTAGAAAGAAAGTTTATTAGAGAAGATGGGAGCATTGTTTATTGTGAAGTTACACCCATGTGTTTTGTGAATGATAATGATATATATTCTATATTTTTAATTAGGGATATAACAAGAAGAATAAAAGTAGAGGAAGCAGTAATAAGCAATAGGGATAATTATGTTGAGCTTCTTAAACTTTTACCCTTTGGTATGGTTATATATTCTGATGGTAAGCTTGAAATAGGTAATGAGGCTTTAGTTAATATTTTAGGACTTAACGGTATAGATGAATTAAAAAATTTATCCTATATAGATATAGTAGATGAAGAATATAAAGATGTAGTTAAAGAAATGTATTTTGATGCTCAATTTAGGGGAAAATCTACAGAATTTAAGGAAGTTAAAGTGAGAAGGGAATATGGAGCACTAATAGATGCTGAGATTGCAAGTTTCGGAATAAATTTTAGTTATGGAAGATCTGTAGTGTTTTTAATTCAAGAAGTTACAGAACGCAAAAAGGCTCAATTAAATAAAGTTAAATTGGAACAAGCTATAAAATATGATAAGTTAAAAACTGAATTTATATCTAATATGTCCCATGAGCTAAAAACACCATTGAATATAATATTAAGTACTGTACAAGTATTGCAATATAATTATAAAGATAAAAATGATGAACAATTGGATAGATATCTAGATTTAATGAAAGTAAATAGCTATAGGTTATTAAGACTAATAAATAACTTAATAGATGTTACTAGAATTGATGTAGGTAACTTAAAAATGAATTTTGGCAATTATGATATAGTAGCTATAGTAGAGGATATAACTATGGCTGCAGTAGAGTATGTGGAAAGTAAAGGTATGACTTTAATATTCGATACTGATGTTGAAGAAAAAATTATAGGAATTGATAGAGAAAATATAGAAAGAATAATATTAAACCTATTATCAAATGCAGTTAAATTTTCTAAGGATGACGGAACTATTATGGTGTCTATTCATGATTTAGGGGACAAGGTTCAAATTTCAGTGAAGGATAATGGAATTGGTATTCCAGAAGAACTTCAGGAAAAGATATTTGATAGATTTGTACAAGGTGAGGATCTATTTACCAGATCTCACGAGGGGAGTGGAATAGGATTATCCCTAGTAAAATCTATAGTTGAAAATCATGGTGGAAAGACATATGTAAAAAGTATTGTTAATGGAGGAAGTGAATTTATTGTAGAACTTCCAAACATTCTTTCTAAAAATCAATTTTGTTCAACAAATCTATATCATGCTGATAAATATAATTTGGAAAGAATAAAAATTGAGTTTTCAGATATATATAGATAAGAATATTTAAAATGCTATTGGAATAGTTGTTCCAATAGCATTTTATTTTTCATAGATTAAAATAATGGTTAAGATATTTTTAATAATATGTTTAAAAAATATATTCATGGGTAAAATTACAAAAAATGATATGTTTTTTTGGAGGTATATGATGAATAGAATAGTTTTAGTTGGTAGATTGACACGAGACCCTGAAATTAAAGTTTTTGAAGATAGTAGTAAGGTTTTTACTAGATTGGTTTTGGCTGTAGATAGACCTTATAAAACTGCATCGGGAGAAAAACATGTAGATTTCATTCCAGTAGTATTAAGAGGAAAGAAAGCAGAAATTGTTAATGAATATCTAATTAAAGGAAGTGTTATTAGTGTAACTGGTAGACTTCAAAGTAGGCATTATGAAGGTGAAGATGGACAGAAAAAGTACATATCAGAAGTTATAGCAGATGAATTTCAGTTCATGAATACTAAGAAGCCTAAAGAAGAAATTGGTTAAATCTACATGACTTAAATTGTTATTTTAGTAAATCGCATATATGTGTATAACAATCTAAACAATATTTTTAATCAATAAAGCTTATTTTATTGTAATATAACAATAGAGTAGGCTTTTTTTAATTAATTAATAATAAGTAAAAAAAATATTTATTTATTAAAAAGTCACAGGTTAGTATATTAAAAATATTTGGATAATAGGCATATTAAGAGTATAATAAATTCATAAGGCAAAACTTTAATCTTATTAAAAATGGTAAATTTTAGATGTGAAATATAGATTAAAGGTAAGCAAAATATAAGGGTAGAGGGGTTTATTATGGAGCTTGAAAAATTTAAAGTATTTAGAGAGAAAGCAATGGAAAACATATCTAAAGTTATAATTGGTAAAGAGCATATAATTGATAAAATAATAGTGTCATTTATAACTTCTGGTCATGTATTATTAGAAGATGTTCCAGGACTTGGGAAAACTAAACTGTGCAAAACATTGTCAAAAACTATGAATTGTAGCTTTAAAAGAATTCAATTTACACCAGACTTATTACCTTCGGACTTAACAGGAATATATTTTTATAATCAACAATCAAAAGAATTTGAATTTAGAGAAGGACCTCTTCTAAGTCAAATTGTTTTAGCTGACGAAATAAATAGAGCTACGCCAAGAACACAATCTGCTTTACTTGAGTGTATGGAAGAGAGACAGATAACAGTAGAAGGAAATACGATAAAGTTAAAGAGACCATTCTTTGTTATAGCAACTCAAAATCCAGTAGAACAATTTGGTACATTCCCGTTGCCAGAAGCTCAATTAGATAGATTTTTTATGAGACTATCTATGGGGTATCCAAGCTATGATGAAGAAATAAAAATGATGGATAGGTTTATAGGAAAAGATCCACTAGACTCCCTAGAGTCTGCTATAACTATAGAAGAAATAAACTATGTTCAAGAGAATTATAATAAAGTTTATGTTAGTGATGAAATAAGAAGATACATAGTAGATCTAGTGAATGCTACTAGAACTAACAGTGAAATAGAATTAGGATGTAGTCCTAGAGCTACATTAAATCTTATGAAAGGTTGTCAAGCATTAGCTGCTATTAGAGAAAGAGATTATGTGGTTCTTGAAGATGTTAAAGAGCTTGCAGTACCTATAATGAGTCATAGAATTATCTTGAAAAGCGAAATAAATAGTGGCAGTGAGAAGAGTGAAAGAGTTATACAAAAGATTCTCGCAACTATAGAAACTCCAATAGATAGGCAATAGAGGTGTATTATGATACTTCAAATATTTGTTTTTGCAGCAATTGTAATTATACTGGTAAATATAATGAATTTTATTACTGAAAAAGGGTATGAAAACTTAAAGGTGTATAGGGAAATAAAACCAGATAGGGTAACTGTGGGGGAAGAATTTACAATAACTATGAAAGTAGAAAACAATAAAAGAATGCCCGTTCTATTCTTGGTGGTGGAAGAAAGAATACCTGTTGAATTAAGATTTGTTGGCGAAGTCTCTACTTACAAATATGGAAATGATAATTGGCACATATGTAAGTATGTAATGGGTAAATTTCAAAGAAAAAGTAGAACTTATACTTTAGTAGGAAAAAAAAGAGGAGCTTACATAATAAAGTGCATGAATATTTTTATAGGGGATATTTTGGGACTAAATATTAAAAGTAGAGAGCAGAATGATTATATTGAAGTTTTAATTTATCCTAAGGTAAAATCCATAGGAAGCTTTAGATTTGATGTGACAAATTTTTTAGGAGATAATACAGTAAGGAGATGGATACATAAGGATCCTTTGTATATAAAAGGAGTAAGAGAGTATAACGTTGAAGATAGAATGAAGGATATTCATTGGAAAACTTCATTAAAGACAGATAAGCTTATGGTTAAGGAGTATGATTATACTTCAGAACAACAGATGGTTATAATCCTTAATACACAATGTGGAGATCCTTGTTGTAATTATATAGATGAAGAGATTATAGAAACATCTATAGATATTGCAGTTGCATTAGCTGCAAAAGCATCTAAAGAAAGTATCCCAACAGGTATTTGGAGTAATGCACACTTGATTTACTGTAATGAAAATTCTGTAAATGAGATTGAGCCGAAGGTAGGAAGTTTTAATAGGATATTGGAGTTTTGTACTAGAATATATCTTGCTGTAAAATATGAACTTAATGAATACTTAAAGAGTAGAATGCCTTATTTTGATAAAAGTTGTACCTATGTATTAATTACTACTTATTTAAATGAAAAAGATATTAGGATTTTAAATATTCTGGTGGCAAAGGGTTATAAAATAAAGATTATAGATGTTTCTAGAGAAAACAAAATTAAAAATATCAAAGGAATTGATAAAATTTCATATAAGGGGGAGATGAAGTAATGAGTTGGTCTGAACAAGTTAGGCTTTATTATGATATAACATTTAGTATGCTAACATCTATTGTTTGGATGATAGTAACAGCTCTTATATTTTCTAAGGATATGAAATTTTCTATTTTCATTTTAATGATGATATCTATATTAACTAGTAAATATTTACTAAGAAAAGGTAAAAAGGTAGAGATTTGTATTGGGGTTTCTTTAATCCCAATTATTGTTTACGAAATATTTAGTCAAGAAATAGTAATTGCCATTGTAGATATAATATTTATAGCATTAATCAGTGCTGTTTTACTTAGAGAAACTAATGAAAATATAAATTATGACAGATATAAAAATATTTTTATAAATGGAATTTCTTATATTTTTATAGCATCAATTATCTGTGGTATGTTCAAGCCTATTTATGCAGAAATCATATTTAGAGGTATAGTTATATATCTCATTTTGATGGTTATAACTATGAGAGAGACTATGGGATATTGTTATAATATAAAAAGTTCAAAAGTGAATAAAATTATAAATATATCTCTAATTTCATTGGCATTATTAACTACACAGGAGTTTTTTTATAATATATTTGTGAAGATAGTTTCAATTTTGCATAGAGGAATTGAATTTATAACTGAATTTATAATAGATGTAATAGTAAAAATTATTGGAATTCCAATGACTTGGGTTTTTAATGCTTTACAAAAATTATTTACTGAAAGACGAGGAGCTTTAGAAGATATATTTGGAAGAATAGATTCAGGTAGTAAAAATCCCCAAAATATAAAAGGATTAACGCCAGAAATGGTAACAGCAAGTCCCACATTTATATTTATAATGAAGGTTATAGTTACAATAATATTAATATTAATTGTAAGTAGTATCATAAGAAAAATAATAAAAGGTACTAATTTAAATAGAGATGATGGTTATACTGAAATAATTGAAGAGATTGAGCAAAAGGATCCTGGTTATAAAAAAGTTATAGATAAAATCAAAAAAATATTTAGAAAGAAGGGTACCCCTAGAGAAGAAGTTTTATATAAGTATAGTGAGTTTGTAGAAGTTGCAAATAAAAAAGAGATTTTTAAGACATACATGACTCCAAGACAACTTGGTAATATTGTTAAGATAAAAGTGGATAACTGTATGGAAGTTGATGAAGTTACTAATATGTATAATGAAGCAAAGTTTTCTACACATATTATAAACAAGTCTTATGAACAAAAAGTGGAAAAGTATGTGGATAACATCAGTAAAAATATAAAAAAGTGACAAGAAAAATTAATCTACAATAAAAGACAAGAAAACTCACATAATATTAACATTTTATCCACTGATATATTAACAATAACAATTAGTTTTGTATAACTGTAAAGAATAAGTAATTTTGTGAAATAAAGTGTAAATTTTGAGGGGGAATATATTATTGTTGCCTACAAGAATTTACACATTATTTTTTTATATAGTGATACAATTTCTTTAGGCAATAAAATGTTGTAATTTTATTGCTATAAATGGTTTTACATTATTTGGGGGTGCTTTTATGATAATTGAAACGTTAAAATCTAACATGGTATATGAAGAGAATACTATAGAATACACTTATAATTTAATTCAATCAGAATTAGAGGTCCATATGAATGGTGAAAGAAGGGCTATAAATGTATATGGTGTAGAAATAGAAAGTGAAGTGAAAAATAAAGGCAAACATGTAAAGCAATACAAAGAACATGTAGAATGTATAACTCCTAATAAATATAAGGGAAGTGAACTTTTGGAATTATTAAAAAATAATGTAGTCTCACCAATACATCTTATAGATATTATAGAAGAATATATAGAGGCATATTATGCTGATTTTGACGAACTTGTACAAGCAATAGCAAATTAATTATAACTATTATTATTTATATGAGTAGTTTATAAAGTTAAACTTAATTAATATGATAATTGAAAATATTATCATCATATACTTTCATATATATATAAGTTATAGTTGATATTAGCCTATTTATTTATTAAAATTAAAGATGTAAAAATATGTTTATAATTTAATTATAAGTATATGAAATATTTAGGTTTGGAGGTGAGATGGTGATAGTAGGAGTTGGAGTAGATATAGTTGAAATAAGACGTATAAAAGATGTAATGAAAAGAAATGAAAAGTTTTTAGAAAAAATATTTACAAGTAAAGAAATACAATATTTGAAAACTAGGAATTTAAGGCCGGAATATGTAGCAGGTAGGTTTGCTGCAAAAGAAGCGGTCTCAAAAGCACTAGGAACAGGATTTAGAGGATTCAACTTCAGAGATATAATAGTAGATAGTACTACTCTTGGTAAACCTACAGTCACATTAGAAGGGCAGGCAAAAAATATTGCTAACAAGAATGGGAATACAACTATTCATCTGAGTATTTCTCACGGATGCGATAGTGCTATTGCCTATGCTGTTTTGGAGGTCGTTTAATATGGTAAATCCTTTTGATAAATTAAAAAGTAATACATTAGGGTTTATAGGATTTAAACATAGGGCCATACAAATGGATAAGGAAATGATACAAAGTATATTAAAAGCTAGAGATGATGATACCTACAAAGGAGATTATGGACAAGCATTTATAATAGCTGGCTCTATGGGTTTTTCTGGTGCTGCATATCTTACTACTCAAAGTGCAGTAAGAAGTGGCGCTGGATTAGTGACCCTTTGCATTCCTAAAGAAATACAGGAGATAATGAGCACAAAGTTAAATGAGGCTATGACAATCAATTTTGAACAAAGTGAAAAAATAGGTAATATTATGGTTAAGTCTAATTGTATTGCTATTGGACCAGGAATGGGGAATACTAAGTTAACTTTTAATATAGTGAAAAGTATGATTGAAAATGCAGAATGCCCTATTGTAATAGATGCGGATGGACTAAATGTACTACAGGGAAAACTTGAATTGCTTCATAGTAAAAATAATAGCATTATATTAACACCTCATTATGGGGAGATGGCAAGATTAACTGGATTATCTGTTGATGAAATAAAGGAAAATAGGGTAGAAGTAGCAAGGAATTTTGCTTATGAGTATGATGTAATAGTTTTATTAAAGGACCATAGAACTGTAATAACTGATGGAACACAGGTTTTTGAGAATACTACAGGAAACAGTGCAATGGCATCAGGTGGAATGGGAGATACTTTGACAGGAATTATAACTTCATTTATTGCTCAGGGATATGATGCTCTAGAAGCTACATGCGTTGCTACATTTATACATGGATATTGTGGTGATAGACTAGCAGAAAATATGTTCTGTGTCAATGCTACCCATATTATAGAAGAATTACCTTTTGGAATAAAAGAAATTTTGGATAGTAATTGATACATAGAAATAACTGTGGATTATAATAAAATAAATATGGTTATAGAGAGTAGAAAACTATAATAAACATATAGTGTAATAAGTAATTGGAGGAATTTATGAAAAAAAGACTAACTTATACACTATTTATTATAGGTATATGCTTAACCATTGCAGTGGCTTTATTCATTAAAGGAAGAACGAGGACTTTAGATGAGTATAATGTAATTGATTCCTTAAGTGAGATTAAAGCCTATAAGAGTGATATAACTATAGAGGTCGTAAATGACAGAGAAACAAATAAGTATGAAGGGTTTCAAACCTATAAAAAAGATATAGGATATAAACTGGATTTAAAGGATAAGAGATCTTTTACTTTTAAAGGTGATGAGATACTTGTTAAAGATAAGGAGAATATCAAAGAGTACACCTTAGATAAAGGGTTTGATGAAGTATTTAAATATGGATTTATTGGTGAATATATAGGATTAATATATACAAATGAAGAATTAGAATTTGAAACTGAAATAATAAATAATAATGAGTGCTTTGTGATAACAACAGTGATTCCTGGAAGCAATAACAATATTTGCCAAGGTAGCTTATATTATGATATTAAAAATAATAGACCGAAGAAAATAATAATCTATGATAATAAAGGTAGAGAAAGAATTATATATACTTATGAAAACTTTAACTGGACTGATAAGGTTGAAGATGTGGAGTTAGATTTATAACAATGATACAAAACAGTAAGAGCGAATCTAGTACTTACTATGAGGTAGTTCTTGACAACTGGAAAGGTGAGCAAGGTGAGTAATATGGGAAAAAAGATAAGACCCTCTTGGGCAGAAGTGGATTTAGATGCTTTAAGGAATAATGTAAGGGAAGTGAAAAGGGTTTCGGAGGGAAAGGAAATAATTGCTACAATAAAAGCTGATGGATATGGACATGGAGCAATAGATATATATAAGTCTATGATGGATGAAGGTATAAATAGATTTGCAGTAGCCATTGTTACAGAAGCTGTAGAACTAAGAAAAGCTGGTGTGGAAATTCCTATTATTATATTGGGATATACACCAAAGGAATTTTATGATGAAGTTATTGATTTAAACCTAGAGCAAACTATATGTGATTATAAAGATGCTAAAATACTTTCAGACATAGCTGTAAAGAAGAATAGTATAGCTAAAATTCATATAGCTGTAGATACAGGTATGGGGAGGATTGGATTTTTAACAACGAGGGAGCAGGCTAGAGAAGTACATAGGATAACTAAGTTAAGAGGAGTAAGAATTGTAGGAATATTTACTCATTTTGCTACTGCTGATGAAAAAGATAAAACTTATGCTGATTTTCAAATTGAAAAATTTAATATATTTAATAAATATCTTGAAGAATTAGGTGTAATTATACCCTTTAAACATGTAAGCAATAGTGCTGCTATAATAGATTTTCCTGACTTACCATATGATGGAGTTAGAGCTGGTATTATGCTTTATGGATATTATCCTTCCAAGTATGTTAATAAAAATAATGTTAACTTAATACCTGTTATGTCGCTAAAATGTAAAATTGTTCATATGAAAAAAATACAGGAAGGCGATTATGTAAGCTATGGTAGATTGTATAAAGCACCTGCAGAACGGATAATTGGAACTCTTCCTATAGGATATGCAGATGGCATTTCGAGAGCATTAACAGGGGTGGCTAAAGTAATTGTGAATGGTAAAATAGTACCTGTTGTAGGTCGTATTTGTATGGATCAATGTATGATAGATGTAACAGATGTACCTGGTGTGAAGATTGGGGATGAAGTTATATTAATTGGAAAAGATAATATAGGGAATGTTATAACAGCAGATGATATAGCAGAATCTATAGGGACAGTCAATTATGAAGTAATTTGTGATATAAGTAAGAGAATTCCAAGAATATATACAAAAAACGGTAAAATTTTCAGTGTAAGAAACTATGTATAGTAAAAAGTATAAAAAAATGTTGTAAAAAGTAGAAATTGAGGATAATTTCTTTGACATAATAACAATTGATGATTTATAATTAAGTTGTACATAAAGTTGTTATTTAAATTGGAGGTAATGAAATCCATGGGTAGCTCAAAGAAATTTATTCTGAATTTTGGTAGTAGTTTTTGTGAAAAATTTAATGATGTAGATAAAAAACAATTTATAACAAATAGTAAATTAATTATGGATTATGGAATAGTATATAGTGAAGGCTATAATAGTAATAGCTATATAGAAAAAATGAAACAAGGATATTTAGCTATGAGAGAATTAAATTTAGAATTATCAGAATATGGCTTTGAGAGTTATATTAATGACTTAAGTGAATATGAAGCTAGCCTTTAGGAGTGTGAATGCCTAATGACAATTGTTATAAAGAGAGGCGATATATTTTATGCTGATTTAAGCCCAGTGGTTGGATCAGAACAGGGTGGAATAAGACCTGTAATAATTATACAAAATGATGTGGGAAATAGATATAGTCCAACTGTGATAGTTTCAGCTATAACCTCTCAGATAAATAAGGCAAAACTTCCAACTCATGTAGAGATTTCTTCTGAAGAATACGGATTAAATAAAGACTCGGTAGTTTTGCTAGAGCAAGTTAGAACTTTAGACAAAAGAAGATTAAAAGAAAAGATAGGTCATATGACCGATGAAGATATGATTAAAGTTGATGTTGCTCTTAAAATTAGTTTAGATTTAAAAATGTAAAAATAAGCTTAATATTAAGGGGCTGTTTCAAAATACACTAAATCTTAATTGGATGTGGAGTATGCACTAACAACAATATTTTAGTGAAACTTAACATTTTATAAAGATTAGTGAATTATTTTGAAATAGCTCCTTTTAAATTAAATCATTAGATGGACAAAAATATAAAGTGTTTATTACTTTTATAATCATAGAAGGATAGTTGTATTTAATTGAAGTGTAAGGTAAATAATATATTAATAATTATTGGAGCTTTCTTATAATGAAATGTATTGATAAAAGGAAAATTTCAACTAAATAGTTGAGAATAAATAAATTATTGATATAATGAGTTTAGAAGAAAATCAGGGAGGGATAAGCAATGGAAAAGTCATTAATAGCATTAGAGAATATAGCGAAAGTTTTAAGAAAAGATATTATAAAGATGGTAACAGAGTCAGCATCTGGTCACCCAGGCGGTTCTCTATCAGCTGTAGAAATCATTACTACATTATATTTTAATGAAATGAATATTGATGTAGAAGACTCTAAGAATCCTAATAGAGATAGATTTGTATTATCAAAAGGTCATGCTGCACCAGTTTTATATGCAGCTCTTGCGGAGAAGGGTTTCTTTAATAAAGAAGAACTTATGAAATTAAGAAAAACTGGAGCAATGCTACAAGGTCATCCAAATATGAATTACATACCAGGAGTAGATATGTCTACTGGTTCATTAGGTCAAGGAGTTTCCGCTGCGGTAGGTATGGCACTAGCAGGAAAGCTTGATAATAGCTCATATAGAGTATATACCCTACTTGGAGATGGAGAATTAGAGGAAGGTCAAGTTTGGGAAGCAGCTATGTGTGCAGCTCATTACAAACTAGATAATTTAACAGCTTTTGTAGATTATAATGGACTTCAAATAGATGGAGATATTGATAAGGTTATGAATCCTAATCCTATAGCAGATAAGTTTGTAGCATTTGGATGGAACGTGATTTATTTAGAAGATGGTCATGATTTAGTTAAGATAAAAGATGCTATAGAAGCCGGAAAAGGAGTAAAAGATAAGCCTACAATGATAGTTTGTAAAACAATTAAAGGAAAAGGGGTATCTTTTATGGAGAATCAGGCAGGGTGGCATGGTTCAGCTCCTAGTAAAGAGCAGTGTGAAATAGCATTAAAAGAGATTGGGGGAGAAGAATAATGAAAAGTGTTGCAACTAGAGAAGCCTATGGAAAAGCATTAGCAAGAATAGGTAAAGAAAATGAAAATATAGTAGTTCTTGATGCAGACTTATCTAAGTCTACTAAAACTGCTGATTTTAAGGCTGTATGCCCAGAGAGATTTATTAATATGGGAATTGCTGAAGGTAATATGATGACTGTGGCAGCAGGAATGGCAGCTTGTGGAAAAATTCCTTTTGCATCTACTTTTGCTATATTTGCAACAGGAAGAGCTTTTGAACAAATAAGAAATTCTATATGTTACCCTAAACTAAATGTAAAGGTATGTGCTACTCATGCTGGTCTAACAGTAGGAGAAGATGGTGCTTCTCATCAATCTGTAGAAGATATTTCATTAATGAGAAGTATACCTAATATGGTGGTGATTAGTCCAAGTGATGGAATTGAGGCTGAAGCAGCAATAGAAGCTATAATAAAATATGAAGGCCCTTGCTATGTTAGACTTGGTAGAAGTTCAGTGCCTATAATAAATGATAATGAAGATTATAAGTTTGAAATTGGTAAAGGAATAACTTTAAGAGATGGAAAAGATGCTACTATAGTTGCAACTGGAATTATGGTAGAGGCAGCATTAGAAGCGTACAATATTCTGGCTGAAGAAGGCATAAGAGTTAGAGTTATTAATATACATACAATAAAGCCTATAGACGAAGAATTAATAACAAAAGCTGCAAGAGAAACAAATCTTATAGTTACTGCAGAAGAACATAGTATCATAGGTGGCCTTGGTTCAGCAGTGGCAGAAGTAGTAACTACACATTGTCCAGCTACAGTTTTAAGAGTTGGAATAAAGGATACTTTTGGTGAAAGTGGTAAGCCTGCAGAATTATTAAAAGCTTATGGATTAACAGCATTAGATATAGTTAAAGCAGTTAAGACTGGAATTAGTATGAAATAAAAAATAAAATTGAATAGGGAAGAAATCTAAGGATACTTAGGTTTCTTTTTTTTATAGCCTATGATATAATTTATAAATAATTTGAAAATTCGATTTACTAAGGAGAGCGTTATAGATGAAACAAGATGTTAAAGGATATATGAGTGATGTAGTCTTTTGTTTTAAATTGTCTTTAAAATTAGTCATCATACCCCTAGTTTTAGGTATAGTTATTAGTTGTATATATCTATTAGTTAAAGGTCAATCTATGGAACTTTATCGAATACTTAGAGGAATAAGAAATACAGGAATTATATTTTCATGTGGAGGATTATTTGTATCAGCATTAGCATTTCTACAACCGACAAAGTTATTGAGACCTTTAAGCTATGAGAAAACTTGGAGACAATATCTTTATAAATTTGGTTTAGTAGGAACTATATTCTGCACCTTTGCATTATTAGCAACATATTTCTTAGTATATGATATGATAATTCATAACTTATATGTGTAGTTTACATACATAAAGAAGCATGAGTGGAAAAAAATATATATATTTCCACTCTTTTTTCATGAAGAAAAATAAGAATTTATTATTTTTTAACTTATGTAGGACTTGCATTTTAAATTTTTATGTTATAATATACACAGATAAAAAGTAAAAAGTCGAGGAGAGTTAATAATTATGATAGATTTTAAAAATGTTACTAAGGTTTATAATAACAATGTACTAGCTTTATCTAATTTAAATGTACATATTGACCAGGGTGAATTTGTTTTCTTAGTAGGCCCAAGTGGAGCAGGAAAATCTACCTTTATAAAAATGTTATTAAAAGAAGTTGATCCAACAGCGGGTTCGGTTATAGTTGCAGGATCAGATTTAACAAAGCTAACAAGGAAAGAAGTGCCTTATTATAGAAGAAAAATTGGAGTAGTGTTTCAAGATTTTAGATTGATACAAAGTTTGAATGTATTTGATAATGTAGCTTTTGCACTAAGAGTTATAGGATCAAGCGAAAAGGATATACAAAAAAAGGTTCCAGCAGTGCTTTCAATGGTAGGATTATCAAAAAAGAGAGATGCTTTACCTACAGAGTTATCAGGTGGAGAACAACAAAGAGTATCTATAGCTAGAGCTATAGTAAATAGTCCATCATTATTAATTGCTGATGAACCAACAGGTAACTTAGACCCTGAAACTTCATTAGAAATTATGGATATTTTAAGTGATATTAGCAGAGCAGGAACTACTATTGTTATGGCAACTCATGCAAGAGACATAGTTGACTCTATGAAAAAGAGAGTTATAGCTATTGAGAAGGGTGTTATTGCCAGAGATGAGGAAAGGGGGAAATATGGTTATGAAATTTGATTCTTTTAAATATTCATTTAAGGAAGCACTTAAAAGTATAAAAAGAAATAAAACTTTAAGTATAGCATCTATAGCTACAGTAACAGCTACACTTTTTTTATTAGGAGCTATAACACTAGGAGTTGCTAATGCGGATAAATTAATTACGCAATTAGGATCTATGGTTGAGGTGAAAATTTACTTAAAAGAGGGTATAAGTGATAATAATAAAAATGCTATAGAGAAAAAAATTAAAGAAGTAGAAGGTATTGATAAGATTACCTTTCAAAGCAAGGATGATGCTTTGAAGGATGTAAAGGAACAAATGAATGATGAATTGGGTCAGTTAACATCTGGATTTGAAGACAATAATCCATTCCCAGCTTCCTTTACGGTAAATGTTAAAGAGCCGCTAGTAGTAGATAAAGTTGTAAGTGGTATTAAAGATATGGATGGTATTGATGAGATAAAGGATGCAAGATCTATAATTGCAAAAATTTCTAAGCTTACAGATTCATTTAAAATAGGTGCTGCAGTAGCATTTGTAGTTTTTATTATGATATCTCTATTCTTAATAGGAAATACCATAAAAATTACAGTGTTTACGAGAAAAAAAGAAATAGGAATAATGAAGTATGTAGGAGCTACAGATTGGTTTATTAGATGGCCATTTATAATAGAAGGTATGATACTTGGAATATTTGGAGCAGTCATATCGGTAGTAGCACTAGGTTTTATATATGCTATTATAATTAATAATTTAAGCGCCGATACACTATTTGGATTTGATTTAGTAGGTATTTCTTATATATTGAAGGTGATTATTTGGGAATTCCTGGGATGTGGAGTTTTCATAGGTGCTATTGGAAGTATAATATCCATGAGAAAATTCTTAAAAGTTTAAATTATAAAGAACAAATAAGACTAAGAATTTATTTCTTAGTCTTATTTGTGTATAATATAATATATTGGTAATAGAAATGATTAATAAAATAAATTAAATTTCATAGTATTATTATCGGGGATAAAAAGTAATAATAAATATATGAGAATGAGAGGGTGATTTTTATGGATGGTAAGAAAAATAAATGGAAAAGAGTAACGGGTATAGTGGCTCTTTTGATAGTGACAAATTTAATTACTTTAGGATTATCTAACTATATATCTTTTAAGTTACCAGATGGTAAAGTTATAGTTAGTAGAAAAACATATGAAAATATAGTAGACTTTGAAAAGTTATATACTATAAAAGATAAATTAGATAGATATTATTTGGGTGAAATTGATATTAATAAACTTATAGATGGAGCAGCAGCGGGAATGACAGAAGCTGTAGGAGATCCATATACAACATATATGAATGCCGAAGAGTTTAAAGACTTCTATTCTCAAACAGAAGGAAATTATGTTGGATTAGGAATACAGGTAGGAGTTAAGGAAGATAAGATAGTTGTAGTAGCTACCTTTGAAAATTCACCTGCAGAAAAAGTGGGAATACTTTCAGGGGATATAATTGAAAGCGTAAATGGTGCAAAGGTTGAAGGCAAGGACTTAGAAAAAGCAGTGAAAACTATGAAAGGTGAAAAAGGAGAAGCTGTAGAACTTACTTTATCTAGGGAAAACAAAGGTTCTTTTAATGTTAAAGCTGTAAGAGATGAAATAGAAATGATAACTGTAAAAAAAGAAATGATTGATAGTCAAGTAGGATATATTCAGATAACTATGTTTGATGAAAATACATCTAGCAATTTTGAAAACGCAATTAAAGATTTAAACTCAAAAGGAATGAAGAGTTTAATAGTAGACCTAAGAGAAAATCCAGGAGGATTATTAGACCAAACTGTAAATATGTGTTCACAATTTATTCCTAAGAATAAGAATATAGTTTATACAGAAGATAAGAATGGAAATAGGAAGGATTATAATTCTGTAGGTGGGATTGCAGAAGGATTACCACTTACTATATTAATAGATGGGGGGAGTGCAAGTGCTTCAGAAATATTTACAGGAGCTATAAAAGATTATAAGTTAGGAACTTTAGTAGGTACTAAGACTTTTGGTAAGGGTGTTGTTCAAACAACTTTTTATAGGGATAGAGATGGCTTTAGAGATGGAACTGCATTAAAGGTTACTATATCAAAATACTACACTCCTAATGGGCAGAATATCCATGGTATAGGAATAGAGCCAGATATTTTAGTTGAGTATCCAGAAGAACTAAAAGGAAAAGCATATGATAAATCAGTAGATCCTCAATTTGAAAAGGCTTTGGAAGTGGCAAAAGAAAAGATTAGGTAATAAAATATAGGGTATTATAATAGGTATGAGTATTTTTATTATAATAAATATTAATTAAAATAAGTTAACATATAGAAAAATTAATAAAATTAATTTTATAGTTTCAAGTAGATAAATGATGATGTAAAATTAAGTATCTACTATAGTAGATACTTAATTTTACTTATGTACATCTACTCTTTGTTACATAATGAGAAGGAGAAAAATAATGGAACTTTTAAAGTATACTTTGCAGCAGGTGTCCTATGCTATTGTGGAGCCGTCTTATGCGCTTATATTAATAATGATGGCTGTTGTATTCTATATGAAAAATAAAAAAACTACAGTGATGGAAAGATTAATTATGGGTAAAAACTCATCAACGGCTTTTGAACTTACTGTGTCACAAATAGTTATGGGAATATTAGGAGGTGTAGTAGCTAGTTTAATCCTTACATTTTTGGGGATTACTTTTTATGAAACTTCTAATATATTTCTGATATTTATATTATCAGTAGCGCTAATGTTCTTTAGTCCCAAATTAGTTTGTCTTTCATATTCAGGAGCTATTTTAGGACTATTATCAATACTGTTGTATTTTATATCATTAATTATGGAGAATCCAAGTTTAGATGTACTAAAAATGGATATAACTAATTTATTGGTGTTGGTTGCAGTAATGCATATTGTTGAAGGGTTATTAGTAATCTTTGATGGGAAAAGAGGCGCTATACCTGTATTTGGTTCAAGAGATAAAAAAATCATAGGTGGATTTGCATACAGAAGACAATGGATATTACCAATGATAATATTATTAATGGTACAGGCTACTAGCGCCAATACAGTTATGGGTGGAAGTGTAAACACTCCAGAGTGGTGGCCAATAATTAATCACAATAAAAACATGTTGATTTTTGCTACTATGGTAATTGGTGCACTACCGATTTTTGCAGGAGTTAATTATGCTACCATAACATTTACAAAAAGTAAAAAAAATAAGCCTATATTCTCAGGACTATTAATTTTAGGCTATGGTACTGTATTAATTCTATTATCTTTTCTTGGGGATATAAATAAGATTTTAGATGTGATAATTCTTACATTGATGCCTGTATTACATGAATATATGTTATATATTGATCGTTTAGCAGAAAAGAAAGGTAAAATAAAGTATGTGAGCAATGAAGAGGGAGTATGTGTTCTAGATGTAGCCCATGATTCAATAGCTAAAAATATGGGAGTTAAAATGGGAGATTTAATATTAGAAATAAATAATATTAAATTATATAAGGATGAAATTATATTTAATATGTTAGAACGTCTTCCAGATATTATAAATATGAAGGTTAGAAGAGAAAATGGATCTATGGAAGAACTAGAATGTAAAGTAAAAAACAATAAAGAAAAATTAGGGATTGTTATAGTTCCTAGAGAAGTTCCAAAACATGCGACTGTAGCAAAGTCAAGCAGTTCTAGTTTTTCGGATATTCTAAATAAAATTAAAGAAAAGAAAGATAGTAACGATAAAGATTAATTTAAAAGAAAGATGAGGTGATGTATCATGGGTCAGTTTAAGATTCATTCAAAATTTAAGCCAACTGGAGATCAGCCTGAAGCAATAGATAGTATAGTTAAAGGAATACTTGAAGATAAAAAATATCAAACTTTACTTGGAGTAACAGGATCAGGGAAGACATTTACTATGGCAAATATTATTGAGAGAGTTCAGAGACCAACTTTAATTCTTGCTCATAATAAGACTTTAGCAGCTCAATTATGCTCTGAATTTAAAGAGTTTTTTCCGGAAAATGCTGTTGAGTACTTTGTTTCTTACTACGATTACTATCAACCAGAAGCTTATATGGCTCAAACTGATACCTACATAGAAAAGGATGCATCAATAAATGAGGAGATAGAAAAGCTACGACACTCAGCTACTTCAGCATTGATAGAAAGACGAGATGTTATAGTTGTGGCTTCTGTATCATGTATATATGGGCTAGGAAATCCAGAGGATTATAAAAAGCTTACTGTATCTTTACGCGAAGGTATGATTAAAGATAGAAATAGTGTTATTAGTCAGCTAGTGAATATTCAATACGAAAGAAATGATATAAATTTTGTAAGAGGAACCTTTAGAGTTAGAGGAGACGTGCTAGATATATTTCCAGCATCATCAACTAATAAAGGAATAAAAGTTGAGTTTTTCGGAGATGAAATAGACAGAATCCGTGAGTTTGATGTATTAACAGGCAATATAATTAGTGGAAGAAAACATGTATCTATATTCCCAGCATCACACTTTGCTACATCAAAGGAAAATTTAGAAAGAGCTATCTCTCAAATTGAATTTGAATTAGACGAGAGGTTAAGGGAGCTAAAGGATGAGGATAAGTTATTAGAAGCTCAAAGATTAAAACAACGAACCAATTTTGATATAGAAATGATGAGGGAAGTAGGTTATTGTACTGGAATAGAAAATTATTCTAGAATATTAGATGGAAGAGCAAAAGGAACGCCACCACAAACTCTTATTGACTATTTCCCAGATGACTTTCTTTTCTTTGTGGATGAAAGTCATGTTACTCTACCACAAATTAAGGCTATGTATGGAGGAGACAGATCTAGAAAAACTTCTTTAGTAGAGTATGGATTTAGACTTCCATCAGCCTATGATAATAGACCACTTAAATTTGAAGAGTTTGAAGACAAATTAAATCAAGTATTATTTGTAAGTGCTACGCCTGGAGTTTATGAGAATGAACATTCAGATAATATAGCTGAGCAAATAATAAGACCAACAGGATTATTAGATCCTGAAATTATAATAAGGCCAGTAAAAGGTCAAATTGATGATTTATATGGTGAGATTAACAGAACAACTGAAAGAGGATTTAGAACTTTAGTTACAACTCTTACAAAGAAGATGGCAGAGGATTTAACTAAATATTTAAAAGAGTTAGGAGTAAAAACTACTTACTTACATTCTGATATAATTACTATGGAAAGAATGGAAATATTAAGAGATCTTCGAAGAGGAGATTATGATGTGCTAATTGGAATAAATCTTTTAAGGGAAGGGTTAGATATTCCAGAAGTAGCATTAGTTGCTATATTAGATGCAGATAAGGAAGGATTCTTAAGGAGTGAAACATCTTTAATTCAGACTGTAGGTAGAGCTGCAAGAAATTCGGAAAGTAAAGTAATAATGTATGCTAATAATATGACAAATTCTATGGAAAAAACTATAAGTGAGACAAATAGAAGAAGAAGTATTCAAAAAAAATATAATGATGATCATAATATAGTACCTAAGACTATAATCAAGGAAATAAGAGATGTTATAGAAATTTCTACAGTGGCAGAAGATGAAGTCTCATATATCAGTGAAGCGAGTAGTGATTTGCTTTTAGATAAGAAGGAATTGAATAAGCATATTACTAAACTAGAAAAAGAAATGAAAGAAGCAGCTAAGGACTTACAATTTGAAAGAGCAGCGATTTTAAGAGATGAGATAGAACGTATGAAGAGAGAATTTAAGTTGTAAAGGAGAAATTTATGAGAAATAGTATTTATATAAAAGGTGCAAAAGTACATAACCTTAAAAATGTAGATTTAGAAATACCGAGAGATAAATTTGTTGTTTTTACTGGACTTTCAGGTTCAGGAAAATCTTCTTTAGCCTTTGATACTCTTTATGCAGAAGGACAAAGAAGATATGTAGAGTCTCTTTCAGCTTATGCGAGACAGTTTTTAGGCCAAATGAATAAACCTGATGTAGAGTATATCGAAGGCCTATCACCAGCTATATCTATTGACCAAAAAACTACAAGTAAAAACCCAAGATCTACAGTAGGAACAGTAACTGAAATTTATGATTATTTAAGACTACTTTATGCAAAGATAGGTGTACCTCATTGTCCGAAATGTGGCAAGGAGATTACCCAGCAGACTGTAGACCAAATGGTAGATCAGGCAATGGCTCTGCCAACTAGAACTAAGGTTCAAATCTTAGCACCTGTAGTTACAGGGAAAAAAGGAGAACATGTAAAGATTCTTGAGAACATTAAAAAAAATGGATATGTTAGAGCAAGAATTGATGGTGTTCTGGTAGATTTAGAAGATGAAGATATCAAACTAGAGAAGAATAAAAAGCATACCATTGAAATAGTAATAGATAGAGTAGTTATTAAAGAAGGAATTGAATCAAGAATTACAGACTCTTTAGAGTCAGCATTAAAAATAGGTGAAGGTATAGCTGTTTTAAATGTTATCGATGGAGAAGATATACTTTTAAGTGAAAAATTTTCATGTATAAGTTGTGGAATAAGTATTGGTGAAATTGAGCCTAGAATGTTTTCTTTCAATTCTCCCTTTGGAAAGTGTGATGAGTGTGATGGACTTGGGACTTTAATGGAGATAGATGAGGATTTGGTAATTCCAGATAAAAGCAAATCCATATTAGGTGGAGGAATTTTAACTTTAGGTGAAGGTAGTCTAAAGGAAGATTCATGGACTCGTGCCATATTAGAAGCTCTTGCTAAAAAAAGAGGGTTTACTTTAGATACACCTATTAAAGAACTATCAGAAGAAAATTTAAATTCTGTTTTATATGGAACAAATGGAGAAAAGTTACGAATAGAGTATACTAAGGAGTTTAAAACTGGTATATATAATTATGCTTATGAAGGTATAATAAATAATTTAAAAAGAAGATATATGGAAACTAACTCAGATTACATAAAGAGAGAAGTAGAAGAGTATATGAGTGATAATCCTTGTCCTAAGTGTAAGGGAAGAAGATTATCTAAAGAAGCTCTATCTGTTACTGTAGGTGGTAAAAATATAAGTGAATTTTGTACTATGTCAGTCATAGAAGAACTTGATTTTGTAGACACATTAAAATTATCTAAAAAGGATGAAATTGTAGCAGAACAAGTATTAAAGGAAGTTAAGAGTAGGCTTAGCTTTTTAAAGGATGTAGGACTTAGTTATCTTAACTTAAGTAGAGCATCAGGTACTTTATCAGGAGGAGAAGCGCAAAGAATTAGATTAGCAACTCAAATTGGTTCTAGTTTGATGGGGGTTTTATATATTTTAGACGAGCCGAGTATTGGGTTGCATCAAAGAGATAATGATAAATTAATAAAGACTTTAAAGCATCTTAGAGACATAGGAAATACTTTAATTGTAGTTGAGCATGACGAAGATACTATGCGAGAAGCAGATTACTTAGTAGATATAGGTCCAGGAGCAGGAGAGCATGGAGGAAAAATAGTAGCTGCAGGTACAGTAAAACATGTGATGAAGTGTAAAGAGTCTATTACAGGTCAATATTTAAGTGGGCATAGAACTATAGATGTGCCTGAAAAATATAGAATTATGGATAAAAATAGAGTTATAAAAGTTAAAGGTGCAAAGGAAAACAATCTAAAAAATATAAGTGTTGAATTTCCATTAGGATTATTTACATCTGTAACAGGAGTTTCAGGGTCAGGGAAAAGTACTTTAGTTAATCAGGTTTTATATAAGGGGTTAAATAGAAAATTAAATGGTTCTAAGAAACTACCAGGAAAACATGAGGAAATTGTAGGTGCTGACCAGATTGATAAGATTATAAATATAGATCAAAGTCCAATAGGAAGAACACCTAGAAGTAATCCTGCTACATATACAGGAGTATTTGATTTAATAAGAGAAATTTTCACTATGATTCCAGAGGCTAAAAGCAGAGGATATAAACAAGGTAGATTCAGTTTCAATGTTAAAGGTGGAAGATGCGAAGCTTGTAAAGGTGATGGAATAATAAAGATAGAAATGCAATTTTTATCTGATGTCTATGTTGAATGTGAAGTGTGTAAAGGAAAGAGATATAATAGAGAAACATTAGAGGTAAAATACAAAGGAAAAACTATTGCAGATGTTTTAAATATGACTGTAGAGGAAGGCTTAGCTTTCTTTGAAAATATACCTCGTATAAGTAGTAAACTTCAAACTCTTATGGATGTCGGATTATCCTATATAAGATTAGGTCAACCATCAACCACATTATCAGGCGGAGAGGCACAAAGAATAAAGCTTGCCTATGAATTATCTAAAAGAAGTACAGGAAAGACTTTGTATATATTAGATGAACCCACTACTGGATTACACATTGATGATGTTAGTAAACTTATAAAAATTCTCCAAAGACTTGTAGAAGGAGGAAATACTGTAATAGTAATTGAACATAATTTAGATGTAATAAAGTGTTCAGATTATATTATAGACTTAGGACCAGAAGGTGGAGATCAAGGAGGAACTATTATAGTTAAAGGAAATCCTAAAGATGTAATTAAATGTTCTAAATCATATACAGGACAGTACCTAAAAAAGATGATATAATTACTTATAACTAGCATCATAATTTATAATGATGCTAGTTATGTTATATATGTATAAAGGAGTTTTGCTTATGAATATTTTAAAATTCGCATTGAATTTAGGAATAATAGCCATAGTTTATTTTATTATAATCTACGCTTTAAAAATAATGTATACAGATACTAAATCAGTGGGTAAAAGAAGGAATAGAACTAGAAAGGCTACTTCTGGGCTAGAAATAATAGTAGCTGGAGAAAATACAAATCTAAAAAATGGAGGAATACTACCAATAGTAGATAACTTAACTATGGGAAGAAAAAGTGATAATACAGTAATCTTAGATGATAAATATGTTTCTTCTCATCATGTTAAAATTTTCAGAAGAAATAATGAGTATGTGTTGGAAGATTTGGAGAGCACTAACGGAACTAAGGTTAATGATATTAGAATAAAGAATTCCCTTATATTAAAATCAGGGGATATAATAAAGGTGGGAACTGCTACCTTTAAATTTATGTAGTTATTAGGAGGCAAGTATGAAGGGTATAAAACAAGAAAAAAGAGTGCTTAGATTTACTTATTTGCTTGTAATGGCACTATTTTTTAATGTAGCAATTCTAACTCCAACTATTGATAAGGGCGCAATATTTATAGGAGCAATAATATGTGGTTTATTATGTTATTCCCACTTTGTAATAAGAAGATTTTATCCAGATGGGGATAAATTTATATTATTATTTTCAAATATCCTTGCTGTTATAGGGATTGCTATGATATATAGGTTGGATTTACCCATATCAGGAGGTAGTTATATAGCGGAAGGTACTAGAAGTTTTTTAACAGCTAAGCAAATTATATTCTTTGCTTTAGGTATGACTATGTTTATATTAGTTGTTGTAATACTTCCAGACTTAAAAAGATTTAGTAAGTACAAATATTTGTATCTAATAATAACATTATTATTTATGTCCATGGGTACCTTTTTTGGAAAGGAACAGTTTGGAGCTAAAAACTGGGTAAATTTATTTGGGTTCGGTTTTCAACCTTCTGAGTTTGGAAAAATTGCCTTAGTAGCTTACCTTGCTTCAGCATTAAAGGATTATGAAAAGCCTTCGAAGTTTTGGATTAAGATAGGAAAGGCAATTGGATTTAGGAAAGAAAGCTCATATAAATATATAAGTTTAATAGAGCCTGCTATGGTAATGATGATATCATTGCTATTTATGTTAGCTCAAACAGACTTGGGTTCAGCGCTAATTTTCTTTGCCATAGCACTTACTATGCTTTATATTGCTACATCAAATAAAAAGTATGTAATAATAGCATTGCTGTTATTTGTAGTTGGTGGTGTCATAGGATATTACTTATTTTATCATGTTCAGATAAGGGTTATGATATGGCGAAACCCATGGAAGTATGGATATGATGAAGGACATCAGCTTGTTCAATCACTTATAGCTATAGCAAATGGAGGATTCTTTGGGGTAGGACTTGGAAATGGGTATCCAGGATATATTCCAGTAGTGGAATCTGACTTTATATTTGCAGCTATTTGTGAAGAACTAGGGTTACTTATTGGATTTGCAGTTATAATTTTAAATTTTCTATTATTCTATAGATGTATAAGGGCTGCACTTTACATAAATGATAAGTTCTCAAGGCTATTAGCCGTTGGATATAGTACTATGATGGTATCTCAAACTCTAGTAATTATTGGTGGTGTAACTGGAGCTATACCTCTTACAGGAATAACTTTACCTTTTGTTAGTTATGGAGGAAGTTCTATGCTGATAAGTTATCTTTCATTAGGTATAATACAAAAAATATCAGAGGAGAGTAGTAATTATGAATAATCTACAAAAGAACATAAAAAATGTAATGATTGTATTTCTGTTATTGTTTATTGCTCTAATCTCTTATATAAGTTATAGTACATTATTTAAAAATGAAATAGCTTTGGATAGTGTTTATAATAAAAGAAATCAAGCGGAGAAAAATAGAGTTCTTAGAGGAACTATTTATGACAGAGATATGAATCCTTTAACTACAGGTGAAAAAACAGGGGAGTTTTCTCAAACAAGAAAGTATGTTGGAGGAGTAGCTTTTTCTCATGTGGTTGGTTATAATGATGCTAAGTATGGGGCTAGTGGAATTGAAAAGAAGTTTGATAAAGAACTTTCAGGACAATCAGTAAATTCTATAAAGGATATATTTTCCAATAAAAAGGATGAGAATAAAGTTGGAAATCATGTAGTGACTACCTTAAATTCTAAGTTACAACAAAGAGCCTTTGAGGTTTTAGGTAATAGAAAGGGATCAATAGTAGCATTAAATCCTAAGACAGGAGAGGTTCTTGCTATGGTGTCAAAACCAAGTTTTGATGCAAATACAATACAAGAAGACTTTGAAAAACTGTCACAACAAGAGGATACACCTTTCTTGAACAGAGCGGTTTCGGGTCTTTACCCACCAGGATCAACCTTTAAAGTTATTACAGCCATAAGTGTTTTGGAGAATATGTCAGATATAACTAATAGAACCTTTAATGATGAGGGAAAAATTAGTTTTAATCAAAGTGAATACCTAGAAAACTACAAAGGATATGCTTATGGAAGTATTGGACTTAGAACAGCTTTTTTAAAGTCTAGTAATGTAGTATTTGGTACCTTAGCTATGGAACTTGGAAATGATAATTTAAAGGGAACATCAGAAAAGTTCTTCTTTAATAAAGATATTCCATCAGAAACTCTTACCATTGATAATAGTATTTTCCCCAAATATAAAAGTGATGAGGTTGGTAATATAGCTCAAAGTGGTATAGGACAAAGTGGAGTACTAGCAAGTCCAATAGAAATGGCGTTAGTAGCTAGTACTATAGCTAATAATGGTGTAATGATGGAACCTAATGTAGTAAAGGAAGTCATAAGTCCGGAAGGAAAAGTAGTTAAAAGCTATGAACAAAAGGAAGCAGCTACAGTTACAACTCCTGAAAATGCAGCATTGCTAAAGGAATATATGAAAGCTGTAGTCAATGAGGGAACTGGTCAGGCAGCAAAGGTATGGAATGTTCAAGTATCAGGAAAGACTGGAACTGCAGACCATGACTCTGGAGATAAGGAGCCACACACTTGGTTTATAGGTTTTGCAGGTTATGATGACCCAGAAATAGCCTTTGCTATAATTGCAGAAGAAGGTGGAAATGATAGCTTTAATGCCAGCGCTATGGCAAAGGAGCTTATGAAATCTTATTTTAGTACAAATTAGTATTAAAACTTTTGAAATATAATTATATAAGATACCTTATGAGTATTAATTATTGCATTAAAAGTTAAGCTCAATAAGTATTATACTAAAGATGAAACAACTTTTGGATGAGAAGTGAGGTGATTTAATGTTTGATTTTGAGTATCATCTGAAAAATCTTCCAGACAATCCTGGAGTTTACTTGATGAGAAATTCTTTGAGAGAAGTAATATATGTAGGAAAAGCAAAAAATATTAAAAATAGAGTAAGACAATACTTTCAGAATTCTAAAAATCATAGTGAAAAAGTTAGAGCTATGGTTAAGAATATAAGTGAATTTGAGTATATAGTTACAGATTCTGAAGTAGAAGCTTTAATACTAGAATGTAATTTAATAAAAAAGTATAGTCCTAAATATAATATTTTGTTAAAAGATGATAAATATTTTCCTTTTATTAAAATTACTAATGAAGAATTTCCAAGGGTATTAGTTACAAGAAATTATGGAAATGATTCATCTAAATATTTTGGACCATATACGGATGGAAGTGCAGTATATACTATAAATGAACTTATAAAGAAGGTATTTTCTCTTAGAACATGTAGAAGAGTTATAAAGGAAAATGGGCCTAAAACAAGGGTTTGTCTTAACTATCATATAAAATTATGTAGTGGACCATGTGAAGGATTAATTTCTAAAGAGGAATATAAAAAAACTATCAATGATGTGGTGGATTTACTTACAGGGAAGGATACAAAGATTACTAGTAGGATTAAGACTGAAATGGAAGAAGCAGCAGAAAATTTAGATTTTGAAAGAGCAGCTTCTTTAAGAGATAAGTTGATAGCCATAGATAAAATAAATGAAAAGCAAAAGATTATTAGTAATAATTTTGAAAATGAAGATTTTATAGGTATTTCTCAAGATGAAAAAGATAGTTGTATTCAGATATTCTTTTTAAGAGATGGTAAAATTGTTGGAAGAGAAGATTTTATTTTAGACAATACAGGTGGAGAAGAGCCTGCCTATGTCATAGAGGAATTTATTAAAAACTTTTATGGTGGAACTGCTTTTATACCTAAGACTGTATATGTAAGTCATTGTGATGAAATTGATATCTTAGAGCAATGGTTATCTATAAAGAAGGAATATAGAGTGAATATAAAGGTTCCACATAAAGGAGAAAAGAGAAAGACTCTTGATATGGTAGAAAAAAACGCTAGCCATGCTCTCGAAATGTTTAAGATTAAACATAAAGTAGATAAGGAACTTAATAATGTGGCACTTTCTGAAATTCAAGAGATTCTTGGGATTGAAGATATGCCTAGTAGAATTGAAGCTTATGATATATCTAATATCATGGGAATGGATTCTGTAGGAACCATGGTAGTATTTCAAGATGGAGTAGCTAAAAATAGTGATTATAGAAGATTTAAAATTAAAACTGTAGAAGGTGCAGACGATTATGGCTCTATGCGAGAAATATTAACAAGGAGATTTACACATGGATTAGAAGAAATAAGGAAGATAAATAATAATGGTATGGACTTTAAGTCGGGTAAGTTTTCTATTTTTCCTGACTTGATTATGATGGATGGTGGAAAGGGGCAAATTAATATAGCACTTCAAGTATTGGAGGAGTTAAATATTAATATACCTGTATGTGGTATGGTGAAGGACGATAAGCATAGAACAAGAGGACTTATTTATAAAAATAAAGAAATTCTGTTAAAGCCATCTTCCAAGGCCATGCTTTTAATAACCAGGATTCAGGATGAAGTTCATAGATTTGCTATTACATATCATAGAACTTTAAGAGATAAGCGTACTTTATATTCTATATTAGATGAAATACCTAAAATAGGAGAAAAGAGAAGGCGTGAGCTTCTAAAGAAATTTGGTAGTATTGAAAATATAAAAAAGGCTACCTATGAAGAGTTAATGGCTACCCCTTCTATGGATGGGAAAGCTACTGAAAGTATAATTAATTATTTTAAGAAAAATAATTAATAACTATATGTCAGCATAGAAATATTGAATTTGAGTGTTTATACTATTAATAGAATACTATACTATACTTAAAACGAAAGAAATATGTAATAACTGTTGATATATATAACGTAAGTATTTTATACTTAATATATAATAATATAGTAAGAGGTATACAATGAAATTAAAGGATAGTTTTATAAGAAGTGTTTTAGATATAGCAGGGAATGAAAATGTAAAAATAGATGAACTAATGAAGAATCATACTTCTTTTAAAGTAGGTGGACCAGCTGACCTATTAGTTTACCCTTCTAATTATGAAATGGTTAAAGACTTAATTAACATATGCAAGGAAAATAAGGTGGATTATTTCATATTAGGAAATGGATCTAATCTCATAATAAGAGATGGAGGAATAAGAGGAGTAGTCATAAAACTAGGACACATAAATAAAATAGTAGTAGATGAAAATTTAATATCTGCACAATGTGGAGCTAAGTTATATTCAGTTGCTGATCAAGCTTTAAAGAATAGTTTATCAGGCCTAGAATTTGCATCAGGGATACCAGGATCTATTGGAGGTGCTACTGCAATGAATGCAGGTGCCTATGACGGAGAAATGGCAAAAGTAATTGAAAGTTCATTAGTAATTGATAATGAAGGGAACATTAGAGAATTAAGTAAAGAAGAACTAGAATTTGGATATAGGAATAGTGCAATTTTAAAGTATGGATATATAGTTCTGGAAACAAGAATGAGATTGTCTCATGGAGATAAAGCTTTGATCAAGGAAAGAATGGATGATCTAGCAGAAAGAAGAAAAAGTAAGCAACCCTTAGAATATGCATCAGCAGGAAGTACATTTAAAAGACCCGAGGGATATTTTGCAGGTAAGCTTATTCAAGATTCAGGATTAAAGGGTACTAGCGTTGGGGACGCACAGGTGTCTGAAAAACATTCAGGATTTATCATAAATAGAGGCAATGCAACGTCAAAGGATATTTTGAATCTTATTGAAGTTGTAAAAGCTAAAGTTTATGAAAAATTTAAGGTTGAATTACACACTGAAGTTAGAGTCATAGGTGAAGATAGTTTAACCTAATATAAAAAATAGGGAGATGGGGATATGATTTCAAAAAAAATGGTGGATTATGTTAATGGTAGTTCATTAATCAGAGCTATGTTTGAAGAAGGTAAAAGACTTGCATCAATTTATGGTGCAGAAAATGTTTATGATTTCAGTTTAGGAAATCCAAATCTTGAACCACCAAGAACTGTAAAGGAGGCAATTGTAGATATTTTAAATAATGAACCTAATACCATGGTTCATGGTTACATGAGCAACTCAGGATATGAGGATGTTAGAGAAACTATTGCCAACTCAATTAACAAAAAATTTGATACAAGTTTTACAGAAAAGAATATAGTTATGACTGTAGGTGCAGCAGGGGGTTTAAACGTGATTTTTAAAACTCTTTTAAATCCAGAAGATGAAGTAGTAGTATTTGCGCCATATTTTGGTGAATATAGAAGTTATGCAGCTAACTATGATGGAAAGCTTGTAGTAGTATCACCAAACACTACAGATTTTCAACCTAATTTAGATGAGTTTAAAAGTAAAATTACGGATAAGACTAAAGCTGTGATAATTAACTCTCCAAACAATCCTACAGGTGTTGTTTATTCAGAAGAGACTATTATAAAACTTACTAATATCTTAAAAGAAAAAGAAAAGGAATTAGGAACTGACATATATTTAATATCAGATGAGCCTTATAGAGAGCTTGTATACGATAACATTCAAGTGCCGTATTTAACAAAGTATTATGATAATACAATTGTTGGATATTCCTATAGTAAATCTCTTTCATTACCAGGAGAAAGAATTGGATATTTAGTTATACCAAACGAAGCATCGGATTTTGAAAATGTTGTATCTGCGGCTAATGTAGCTACTCGTATTTTAGGATATGTAAATGCACCATCACTTTTCCAAAGAGTAATAGCTAGATGTTTAGATGATAAAGTAAATATTGATTTTTATAATAAAAATCGAGAACTACTTTATAGTGAACTTACTTCTTATGGATATAATTGTATAAAACCAGAAGGTGCTTTCTATTTATTTGTTAAATCACCTATAGAGAACGATATTGAATTCTGTAATATGGCAAAAAAATATAATATTTTAATAGTTCCTGGAACTTCTTTTGCTTGTCCAGGATATATTAGAATCGCTTATTGTGTAGCCTATAGTACTATAGAAAATGCCTTACCTGGATTTAAATCATTAATTGAATCTATAAAATAAACAGGGTCCTTTAGGGGAAATCGTTATCCAGGGACGTAACTGCTCTTTACTCACAATTTTAAGAAGATGAGAGTATTAGAGCTGGTAGTCATCAGATAAATATTTTAATTTAAAAATAATATTGTTAATTTTAAAAATTTTATGTGAGAGTATGTGAGAGATATAGGATAAATAAATATTTATCCTATATCTTTTTTAGTAATATAAATTACTATATGATATAATTATTGTGTATAATATATAGATATTAGTGTTAATTTTTATTAAAATTATTAATTTAAAAGATGTATAATTTTAAATTAAAATAAGATTAAATATAAAAGTTTTACTGAAATTAAATATGCAAAAGAGGTGTGATAGAATGAAATTTTTGATAGTTACAGGTATGTCAGGAGCAGGTAAGACACAAGCAATAAGATCACTTGAGGATTTAGGGTTTTACTGTGTAGATAATTTACCACCAACTCTTATAATAAAATTTGCTGAAGTATGCTTTAAAACTGAAGGCAAAATAGATAAAATTGCCATAGTAGTAGATATTAGAGGGAGAACATTTTTTGATGACTTATTAGGTAGTTTGTCCACTCTTGATAAAGAAGGTTATCTATATGAAGTATTATACCTTGAAGCTACAGATGAAACCTTAGTTAAAAGATATAAAGAATCAAGAAGAAAACATCCTCTTGCACCAGATGGAAGGATTATTAATGGTATAAGTATAGAAAAGAAAAAACTAAAAGGAATAAGGGAAAGGGCTAGTAAAATAATAAACACATCAAAACTAACTAATAAAGAGCTAAATGAAGAAATAACTATGGCCTATGGAGATGAAGGTCAAATTGAAAGTCCTTTACTTATTAATGTAATATCCTTTGGATTTAAATATGGAATACCTTTAGATGCGGATTTAGTTATGGATGTAAGATTTATTCCTAATCCATATTATATTGCTGATCTAAAGCCTTTTAGCGGACTAGATAAGCCGGTAAAAGATTATGTATTATCTAAAGTTGAAACACAGCAATTTGTAGAAAAATTTATAGATATGCTTAAATTTTTAATTCCTAATTATAAAATAGAAGGAAAAAGACAATTGATTGTTGCTATTGGTTGTACAGGAGGTAGACATCGTTCTGTAGCTATTGCAAATAAAGTATATGAGACTTTAAATCATAATGGTAATAGTGTAACTATAGATCATAGAGATATAAATGAGGATGTAAGTAGAGGAGCTGGAAAGCGATGAAGCTTAAGGACGGTTTAATGCCTGGTGTGGGAATTAAGAGGTGGATATGTCAAATTATTTTAGGTGTATTTTTAATTTCCTACTCTATAATTGAGCTTATAAGAAGATGGGGTGAAGGTATTTCTATTAAAATATTTTTAGTAGCAATACTAGTTTTAGGGTGTGTATTGACCTATATAAGTTTAGAGAAGTATACTAAAAAAGTAATAGATATAATAAAGTTTGAAGCGTTGAATTTTTCTATGGGAAAGAAAAATTTTGATGATGATTTTTTTAAAAATAGTATATTAGTAAAGGGTCCTAAGGTGGTAGTTATTGGAGGCGGAACAGGGCTCTCCAATATGCTTAGCGGACTAAAAAGATATACCACTAATATAACCGCAGTAGTTACAGTCGCTGATGATGGAGGTGGTTCTGGAGTATTGAGGCAAGATTTAGGAATGCTACCACCAGGAGATATTCGAAACTGCATAATAGCTTTAGCAGATACTGAACCTTTGATGGAACAGCTCTTTAGGTATAGATTTAAGGATGGTTCTTTAGAAAATCAAAGTTTTGGTAATTTATTCTTAGCTGCTATGAATGGGATTTCCGATAATTTTTTAGAGGCTATTAAAAAAACTAGTGAGGTTTTAGCAGTAACAGGAAAAGTACTGCCTGTTACTCTAGAAAATGTGCAATTATATGCAAAACTAAAAAATGGAGACATAATAAAAGGCGAATCTTCAATACCTACTGAGAGCTTAAATAGAAAATCACCTATAGATAGAGTATTTATAGAGCCTAAAGATGCTAAGGGAGTTCAAGAGGCCGTTGATGCTATAAGAGATGCTGATGCGGTTATATTAGGTCCAGGAAGTGTGTATACTAGTATAATCCCTAATCTAATGGTAGGTGATATAAGAGAGGCTGTAAAGGCCACTAAAGCATTAAAGATTTATGTATCAAATATAATGACTCAACCAGGTGAGAGTGATAACTTTAGTGTTCAAGATCATATAAGAGCTATAATGAAACATTGCCAAGGTATGCCTATTGATTATGCTATTGTAAATAAAGGACTCTCAAAGGAAGAAGAAAATATAAAAGAAAGATACTTACAAAAAGGCTCAACCTTTGTTCAACTTGACCATTGTGACAAAGATAAGCTAAATGTAAAATATATAGAATTTGATATGATAAAGATTAAAAAAGAACTCATAAGACATGATGAGGATAAACTTGCTAAAATACTTATAGAAACTATATTAAAGAAAAAAATGATTAATGATGAGAAAAGAATTTTTGAATATATATATTTATCACAGAGATTAAGAAGAGAAAAAAAGGATAGGGAGTAGAGAGATGTCATTTTCACTAAAGGTAAAAAATGAAGTATGTAGAAATAGTGAATTATCTAAAGATGAAATAGCTGCCCAATTATCAGCTATAATGAAGTCAAGTGGAACATTGGGTTTTGGATTTAACAGATCTATTACTTTTAAGATAGTAACTGAAAATCCAGCTATAGCAAGATGGATTTTTAAGAATTTAAAAGATTTCTATGATATTCACACTAAATTATTAGTAAAGAAAAGCAATTCGTTAAAGAAAAATAATATATATATGGTTTTAATACCAGAAGAAGTAGATGTAAAGGGACTCCTTCAAGAATTGGGAATAATAGAAAAGGATGGCTTATTTAATATACACTACGGAGTACCTAGTGAAGTTATAAAAAATGAAAATTGTAAAAGAGCATATATAAAGGGAGCTTTTTTAGGGGGAGGAAGTATTAGTAACCCAGAGAAAACTTACCATCTAGAGTTTGTAACTCATGATCAAGATTATGCCAATGAACTTAGTGATCTTATTAACAGTTATAAGCTTAATTCTAAAGTAATACAAAGGAAAAATAGTTTTGTAATATATTTAAAAGAGGGAGAGCAAATAGTAGATCTTTTGAATATAATAGGTGCACATAATGCATTATTAGAGCTTGAAAATATAAGAATCATGAAGGAAATGAGAAATAATGTAAATAGAATTGTTAACTGTGAAACTGCAAATCTTAGTAAAACTGTTAATGCAGCTGTAAGACAGGTGGAAAGTATAAAGCTTATTGAAAGTGAAATTGGACTTGATAGGCTACCTAAAAATTTAAAGGAAGTAGCTAAATTGAGGCTTGCCTTCCCAGATGAATCCTTAAAGGAGTTAGGAGCTATGTTAAATCCGCCTGTAGGAAAATCAGGAGTAAATCATCGTCTTAGACGAATTGAAAAAATAGCTGATGAGCTTAGGAAAGAGGGTAGATAGGCATGTCAAAGCATGAAGAAATAATTAAATATATTCTATCCTTAGATATAAATACTAAGATATCTGTTAGAGGAATTAGTAGTAAATTAGGTGTCAGTGAAGGAACGGCATATAGAGCAATAAAAGAGTGTGAATCTATAGGAATTGTCAATACAATTCCTAGGGTTGGCACAGTAAGAGTAGAAAAGTTAGAAAAAAAGAATATTGACAAGATATCCTTTAGGGAAATTGTAAACATGGTAGATGGAACCTTAATTGGTGGTAAGGGTGGAGAGAATAATTTTCTTGAAAGATTTATAATAGGAGCCATGGAAGTTGAAACCATTAAGAGATACATAAGCCCAGGTTCGTTACTTATAGTAGGAAATAGAGAAAAGGCTCAAAGACTAGCTCTTGAAAATCAATGTGCTGTGCTTATCACTGGGGGCTTTCAATGTAGTGATGAAATAAAGACTCTAGCAGATAAAACAAATTTGCCTGTAATATCCTGTAGCTATGATACATTTACTGTTGCAAGCATGATAAATAAGGCCATATATGAAAATAATGTTAAGAAGGAAATTGTATTAGTAGAAGATGTTATGGATAAAAATCCAGAATACTTAAATGTATGGGACAAGATTAAAGCATTAAAAGAATTATCACAGAAAACTAGGCATGAAAGATTTCCAGTTTTAGATGAGGAATCTAGAGTTATAGGTCTTGTAAGTATAACTCAAATAAATAATCATGATGACAATGAAATCGTAAATACCATTATGACAAAGAATCCTATTGTGTTAAACCCTACAAGCACAGTTGCCTATGCAGCACATATCATGGCTTGGGATGGAATTCAAATATGCCCAGTGGTATATAAAAAGAAATTAATAGGTATAATTTCCAGAGGAGATGTAATAAAGGCATTACAAATAGTTACAAGACAGCCTCATGTAGGTCATACTATGGATGATTTAATTTTAAAGAATTTTGAGTTTGAGTCTAGTAAGAATAAGATGCATTTCTGGGGAGAAATTGTGCCTGAAATGCTTGACTCTATAGGTACTGCATCATGGAATGCATTAAATATGCTTTTATCAACTATGGGAACTATGGTATTAAGACAAAATGGTATTACAAATGTAGCTATAGATAGTTTCACATCTTATTTTACTAAGCCAGTTCAAATGGGTAGGATAATTGATGTATATTCTGAAGTAATAGATAGAGGAAGATATTATTCAAAGGTAGAAGTAACAATGTATAATCAAAATAAAGAGATTATGGCGAAGGCTATGCTATCAGCCAAGGTACTAAAAAATAATTAAATAAAATAGGTTAATGTATAGGGGGTAAAAAGTTGTTTACACATGTGGTTTTATTTAAGTTAAAAGAAAATACAAGGGAAAACGTAAAGTTTGTAGCAAATACTCTTAAAGCTATGGAAGGAAAAATACCTGAGCTTAAGGAGATAGAGGTAGGAATAGATGAGCTTCGTACGAATAGATCTTTTGATGTATGTCTTATAACTAAATTTGATTCTGTAGATGACATGAATGAATATCAGATACATCCATATCATGTTAATGAAGTTTTAGGTAAAATTAAGCCCTATATTGAGGTTTCTAAAGTGGCTGACTATTATTAAATAAAGTATTATTTTAAAGATAAAAAGAAATCTGTTTATAACGGAATGTCTGAAAATCATTACTTTTTAGATTAGTTTTATAGTTTAATTACTAGGGCTAAAAAGATTAATTATGTAAGGCATTCCATTTTTGAGAATGTTACAAAACATATGTGTGTATAATTACTTAATAGTTTATAATTTTAAGTAAAGAGGTGTTTTAATGAAGGGGAAGATTAGAAACATTATAAGTATACTTTTAATTTTAGTGGGGATTGGATTATTACTTTTTGCTTTTAAAGGAAAGTGGGAAACAAAAAAAGTTCAAGATCAGCTTTATGACAAATTTGTATCAGAAGAAAAGCAAGAAGTTAATCATGAAAAAAACAAGAAAAGTAAGGAAGAAAAACTTCCTTATATAGATATGGTAAATCCAATTGCAGTTTTAGAAATACCAAAAATAAATTTGAAAGTAGTAGTAGCAGAAGGTACTGAGGATGAAATAATAAAATATGCAGTAGGACATTTTAAGGATACTGCTATGCCAGGGGAGGTGGGTAACTTTGCGCTAGCAGGACATAGAAACTATGATACAGGAGAATTTTTTCTAAGACTAAACAAATTAGAAGTTAATGATAATATACTAGTATCTAATCATGATAAAACATTTACTTATAAAGTTACAGAGAGCTTTACAGTTGCTCCAGAAGACACCTATGTTTTAGATAAAAGTGAGGATGCAACAATAACCCTTGTAACATGTACTTATGATGGTAAGGACAGATTAATAGTAAGAGGTAAGTTAGAAAGATAATATAAAAATAATATAAAAATAAGTATTTTAAAAGAAATTAGTTTTGTTACATATGATGCAGGGGGTGAAAATATGAAGGATTTTGTACATCTGCATGTGCATACAGAGTATAGTCTCTTAGATGGTTCAGGGAAAATATCTAAACTTATTAAAAGAACTAAGGAATTAGGTATGAAAGCTATTGCTATTACTGATCATGGAACTATGTACGGTGCAGTAGATTTTTATAAAGAAGCTATAGAAAATGGGATAAAACCTATAATTGGATGTGAAATATATGTGGCAGGAAAATCAATGTACATTAAAGAACCTCAAAAAGACAATGATACCTATCACTTAGTTTTGTTAGTTAAAAATAAGGTAGGTTATGAAAACCTAATGAAAATAGTATCTACTGCTTCTATAGAGGGGTTTTATTATAAACCAAGAGTAGACTATGAATTTTTAAAGGAAAATTGTGAAGGATTAATTGCTACTAGTGCTTGCTTAGGTGGTGAGGTTCAAAAAAATTTACTTAGAGATAATAAAGAAAAGGCCAAGAAAGTTGCTTTAAAATATAAGGAAATATTTAAAGATGATTTTTATTTAGAATTACAATACCATGGAATTTCCCAGCAGTTGCAAGTGAATGAAATGTTATTAGAGTTGTCTAAGGAATGTGATATTCCATTAGTATGTACTAATGATACTCACTATATAAATGAAGAAGATAGTAAATCACACGATGTATTACTTTGTATTCAAACAGGTAAGACCGTAGAAGATAAAACTAGGATGAGATATCCTTCAAATCAATTTTATCTTAAGTCACCTGAAGAAATGTATGAGACTTTTTCTTATATACCAGAGGCTATGGAAAACACGCTAAAGATAGCAAAAAAGTGTGATTTCGATTATAAATTTCATGAATCTAAGTTACCTAAATTCCCTTTGCCTGAGGGGGTAGATCCCTTTGAATATCTTAGAGGAAATTGCTATAAGGGACTTATTGAAAGATATGAAGTATTCTCAGCTTTAAATGGAGTATTGGATGAAGAAAAAGTAAATAAAATAAGAGAAGAAAATGAAGAAGGAAAACTTCTGTGCGATAGATTAGATTATGAGTTAGGAATAATCAAGAAAATGGGATATGTTGATTATTTTCTAATTGTTTGGGATTTTATAAAATATGCTAATGAAAATGGAATTCCTACAGGACCGGGAAGAGGTTCAGCAGCAGGAGCTATAGTTGCTTATACCTTGGGAATAACCAAAATAGATCCAATAAAGTATGCTTTGCTTTTTGAGAGATTTCTTAATCCAGAAAGAGTAAGTATGCCTGATATTGACTCAGACTTTTGCTATGAAGGGCGTCAAAGGGTAATTGATTACGTAGTTGATAAGTATGGAGAAAATAATGTATCACAGATAATTACCTTTGGAACAATGGCACCAAGGGCATGTATCAGGGATGTAGGAAGAGCAATGAATTATTCCTATGCTGAGGTAGATAAAATTGCAAAGATGATCCCTTCAGTATTAAATATAACTATAGATAAATCATTGGAGATGAATAGTGAGCTACAAGAACTTTATGATGTAGATGAGAGAGTACGTGAACTTATAGATGTAGCTAGAGATTTAGAAGGGTTACCAAGACACTCATCTACCCATGCTGCTGGAGTAGTTATAGCATCCCATCCTTTAGTAGAATATGTTCCATTACAAAAGAATGAAGGTATGATAGTAACTCAGTTTACCATGGGTACATTAGAGGAATTAGGACTTTTAAAGATGGATTTCCTAGGATTAAGAACCCTTACAGTAATGGATGAAGCTATTAAGAATATATGGGAAAATCAAGGTGTAAAAATAGATATAGATCATATAGACTTTGGAGATTCAAAGGTTTATCAGATGATTGGAGAAGGAAAAACAGTAGGTGTATTCCAGTTAGAATCTGCAGGAATGACTTCCTTCATGAGAGATCTAAAACCAGACTGCTTTGAGGATATCATAGCAGGAATAAGTCTTTATAGACCAGGTCCAATGGCAGAAATTCCAAAATACATTGAAGGAAAAAGAAATCCAGACAAAGTAGAGTATGTAACTCCACAATTAGAAGGAATACTGGATGTGACATATGGGGTAATGGTGTATCAGGAACAAGTAATGCAAATAGTTAGAGATCTTGGAGGATATTCCCTGGGGAGAAGTGACCTTGTGAGACGTGCCATGTCGAAGAAGAAACATAAGGTCATGGAAGAAGAGAGAAAAAACTTTGTTCATGGAATAGTAGATGAAGAAGGGAAGATTGTAGTACCTGGATGTATTCGAAATGGAATTACAGAAGAAGCAGCTAATAAGATATTTGATCAGATGATGGATTTTGCATCCTATGCTTTTAATAAAAGTCACGCTGCAGCTTATGCAGTAGTTGGATATCAAACAGCATATTTAATGTATTATTACCCAGCAGAATTTATAGCTGCCATGCTTAATAGTATAATGGGAAACAATGAAAAGGTAGCATACTACATTAGGTTTGCAGGAGAAATAGGAATAAAAGTACTTCCACCAGATATAAATGAAAGCTTTAGTAAATTTACAGTACAAGGTAATACTATAAGATTTGGTCTTTCAGCTATAAAAAATGTTGGAGTAAATGTTATAGAATCAATAGTGGAAAGACGTGAGGAAAAAGGAAAATTTAAGAGCTTTAGCGATTTTTGTAACAAGATTGATTCTGGAGCAGTAAATAAGAGAGCTGTAGAGAGTCTTATAAAAGTTGGAGCCTTTGATAGTTTAGGAGTATACAGATCTAAATTAATAGCTGTATTTGAGAAAATTTTAGATGGAATAAACAATGAAAGAAAGAGAAATGTCCCAGGACAAATCAGTCTATTTCAAGGAGCTGAGGATGAAGATAGTGCCTTTAAGATAGTTTATCCAGAAATTCAGGAATTTAATAAAAAGTATTTATTAGCTATGGAAAAAGAAATGACAGGAATATATTTATCAGGCCATCCACTAGATGATTATGAGAAGACTTTAAAACATGTAACCACTCATAAGATATCAGACTTAGTTTTAGCAGATACCCTAGAAGATGGAAGTACAGGTGTAGAAGGTCTTATTAGCGAGAGAGTTTCAAAGGTAAAGGATAAACAAAAAGTAATTTTAGGGGGACTTTTAACATCCGTTTCTAAAAAAATTACAAGAAATAATCAAGCTATGGCCTTTGCCACCTTAGAGGATTTATTTGGAACCATAGAACTAGTCATATTTCCAAAGACATTTTCAGCTTGTAGAGAATTTGTTGAGGAGGATGAAATAATCACTGTGGAAGGACGTATAGCCCTGGAAGAGGAAGAACAACCTAAAATATTATGTGAAAAAATATCGCCATTAGTTAAAGTGAGTACGGATAAGATATATATAAGGGTTGAAGATGATAACAAGCTAAATAGTGCAATGAAGCTTATAAGAGACAATTTTATGGGTGAATTTGGTTCAGCACCAACTTACTTATTTGCTGCTAATACGAAGAAAAAATATCTTATAAATAAAAATAGTTGGCTTAATAATGATTATGAAACTACATCTAAACTGAGAGAAATTTTTGGAGATGATAATATTAAAGTTTTAGAAGAATAAGGCTAATATTATAATAAAATAAATTATTTTAGGCACCAAGCAATTAGCTTGGTGCTTTGTATAACATAAATTTTTTTAAAATTCTTGACATTATATATTGAGTATATTAAAATATACTCAATAAAACTATGAAGAGAAGAGTAATCAAACTCAATTTTTTTACAGAGAGCTTTAGATGGTGAGAGAAAGCAAAAAACAGTTTGGTGAAAAAAGCCTCGGAGTTGTACACAGGATCTTTACTTCACTAGAGTTTATCTTAAAGTGAGGTTGCTTCTTAAAAAAGAAAGAAGTTTCCTTTAGGAAGAGAGATGGTGTAACGGGTGCTCCCGTTATAGAGCTAGGGTATAAGCTTAATATATTTTATTGTAAAGCCGTACTTGAAAAGGTTAATATGGTGACATATTAATAAACTGGGGTGGTACCACGAAGTTGAACTTACCAAACTCTCGTCCCCAAGACTATTGTCTTGGAGGTGAGAGTTTTTATTTTGCAAAAATATAATAATGGACGAAAGCAACGTAACTGAGTCTACTAGAAAATACTATAATGAGGTGTTATTTAGCTTCATAAAAGTTATGAGACATTAAAAAGCAAAATTGAAAGGTGGTACTATTATATATGTACAATGATTATGTAGAATTAAATAACTTACAAGAAATAATGCAAGATGCCAATGAATTTAACGTAGAGAGAATAAAAAAATTAAATGAACTTTTAAGCAGAGGAATCAATCCTTATCCCTATACTTTTGAGCCAAATACTACTTCAACCTATATAACAAAAAACTTTGATAAAATAGATAGTGAAGAGAGATTTATTTTATCAGGAAGAATAATGCTTTTAAGAAGAATGGGTAAAGTGACATTTTTAAATTTAAGGGATCAGAATGGAAATATTCAAGTGTATATAAGTAAAAATGATCTTGGTGAAGATGCCTATGGAGTTATTAAACTTCTTGATGTAGGAGACATAATTGGTATAGAAGGATTCGCATTTAAAACAAAAACGGACGAAATAACTATTAAAGCTCTAAATGTTACTGTGCTTTCAAAATCTATAAGACCTCTTCCAGAAAAATATCACGGAATTCAAGATATGGATTTAAGACAAAGACATAGATCCCTAGATATGATAATGAATGAAGATGTAAGAGATAGATTTGTAAATAGAGCTAAGGCTATGTATGCCATAAGAGAGTTTATGAATTCTAAAGGGTTTATGGAAATGGAAACCCCTATTTTAGATACAAAATATGGTGGAGGAGAAGCTAAACCATTTATAACTAATGTAAATGCATTAGACTGTGAAGTATTTATGAATGTATCTCCAGAGTTATACTTAAAAAGATTGATGGTTGGAGGCATTGATAGAGTTTTTAGTATGGGACGTTCCTTTAGAAATGAAGGAATAGATAGAACTCACTATCCAGAATTTACATTGTTTGAATGTTACATGGCTTATGCTGACTATAATGATATGATGAGAATTATGGAAGATTTATATGAGCACGTATTTACTAAAATCAAAGGAACAACTAAAGCTGTATATGACGGTGTTGAAATTGACTTTAAAGCCCCTTGGAAGAGAGAAACTATGTGCAATCTAGTTCATAAAGATACAGGAATAGATGTGGAAAGGTTAACTAAGCAAGAAATAGTACCTCTAATTATAGAAAAAGGATTATTAGAAGAGGAGCAAAGGGAAGGGTTTAATATTGAAGAAGCAAATAAAGGAGACTTAATACTTACATTATTTGAGGTTTATTGTGAGGATAAATTAATAGAGCCAACCTTTGTAATAGATTTTCCATTAGATTCGTCTCCACTATGTAAAGTTCATAGAGAAAATCCAGAGTTAATAGAAAGATTTGAACCCTATGCCTTTGGAGTAGAACTTGGAAATGCATATTCAGAACTTAATAATCCGTTAAGACAAAGAATTTTACTTCATGAGCAAGCAGCAAAATTAAGAGCAGGACTTGAAACTGCTAGCCCAATGGATGAAGAATTTGCAGTAGCTATAGATGTAGCTATGCCACCAGCTGGAGGTCTTGGAATAGGAATAGATAGAATGATGATGTTTTTAACAAACTCATCATCTATAAGAGATGTAATTGCTTTTCCATTAGTAAAAAGATAATTAAAAGATAATATGAGAAGAGTTAGCTCAAATTTTACTTAGATTTAACTTTAATTTGCATGAAGATATAAAAAATTTATTGATATTAGATTGTAAATTGAATTGTTGGTAAAGATAAGTTTAATTGCAGAAGTAGCTCTTCTTAATTTTGTATATAAATTTTATTAAAATTTATTAATTATAAAGGATAAAATGGGAAGAATAAATTATAAGAGACTTTATTAAAAGTTGACAACATTTACAATAGCAAATTTATAGATATTTACTCAAATGCATCCAATAATAGGTTGCAAGGAGTAACTCTAAACATTAAACTTAAGTTAAGTAAGTAGAGATTTAAATAAATAATAACCACAATAAAGCTAGGGGGTAATATAGTGAAAAGAATTGCAGTATTGACTAGCGGTGGAGATTCACCAGCAATGAATGCAGCAATAAGAGCTGTAGTTAGGATTGGAATTGAAAATGAAGTCCAGGTATTTGGAGTACATAGAGGGTTTAATGGGCTTATTAATGGGGAAATATTTGAGATGGATAGACACTCTGTTTCTGATATAATTCAAAGAGGAGGTACTATCCTAAGGACTGCTAGAAGTGAAGAGTTTAGAACACCTGAAGGGAGACAAAAGGCACTTAATGTTATTAAAGTCCTTAAAATAGATGGAATTATAGTCATTGGTGGAGATGGATCCTTTAGAGGAGCTAAGGAATTAAGTGATTTAGGTATACCAACAGTTGGAATACCAGGTACTATAGATAATGATTTACCTTATACAGATTATACCGTTGGTTTTGATACAGCTTTAAATACAGCTATTGATGCCATAAATAAAATTAGAGATACATCTAGCTCCCATGAAAGAGTGAGTGTAATTGAAGTTATGGGAAGAAACTGTGGGGATTTAGCTTTATTTTCAGGTATTGCTGGTGGGGCTGAACAGGTAATAGTTCCAGAAAAAAAATTCACTATTGAAGATATATGTGAGAATATTTTCAAAGGGAAACGTAATGGTAAGCTTCATAATATTATAATCTTAGCTGAAGGTGTAGGTGGAGCACAGAAATTGGCTAAAAGCATAGAGGAAATAACAGGTATAGAGACTAGGGCAACGGTGCTTGGATATATACAAAGAGGTGGAAGTCCAAGTGCTTTTGATAGAATTTTAGCATCAAGAATGGGTAGTAAAGCGGTAAAAGTGTTGTTAGAAGGAAAGACAGCAAGACTTATTGGTATAAAGGCAAATAAAATTATAGATATAGATATAAAAGAAGCTTTAGATTTAAAATCATGTTTTAATGGAGAGTTATATAAATTAAGTGTAGATTTGTCGAATTAATGGGTTGTAGATATTGTAGAATTACAAATATTTTAATATAATTTTATATAATGGTAAAGTTATCTAGGCAAAAGAATTTAAATCTATGAAATATAAAGGAGGATAACTATGAAGAAAACTAAAATTGTTTGTACAATGGGACCTACTACTGATGAAAAGGAAATTATAAAAAAGTTAATTGAAAATGGTATGAATGCTGCCAGATTAAATTTCTCTCATGGAAGTCATGAAGAACATAAGAGAAGAATAGATATGGTTAAGGAAGCGAGAGCTGAATTAGAAAAGCATATTGCTATATTACTTGATACAAAAGGACCAGAGATTAGAACTGGAAACTTTGAAAATGGAACTGTAGAACTTAAAGAAGGAACAACTTTTATAGTTCATTGTGGAGAGGATATTATAGGAGATGAAACTAAATGTTCTATTACTTATAAAAACCTCTATAAAGATGTAAAACCAGGAAACATACTTTTAATAAATGATGGATTAGTAGCATTAAAAGTATTATCTATAGAAGGTAAAGAAATAAAAACTCATGTTGAAAATACAGGAGTTATAGGAAATCACAAGGGAATGAATGTGCCAGGAGTTAAATTAAACCTTCCAGCATTAACAGAGAAAGATATAGCAGATTTAATGTTTGGTATAGAAAGTGAAGTAGATATAGTAGCTGCATCTTTTATAAGAAAAGGTACAGATGTTCTAGATATAAGACATCTTCTTGATAAGAATGGTGGAGATTATATTCAAGTATTTTCAAAGATTGAAAATAGAGAAGGCGTAGATAATATTGATGAAATTATAAGGTATTCTGATGGAATTATGGTAGCAAGAGGGGATTTAGGAGTGGAAATTCCTACTGAAGAGGTACCAGTAGTTCAGAAGATGATTATACAAAAATGTAATGAAGCTGGAAAGCCCGTAATTACTGCAACTCAAATGTTAGATTCTATGATTAGAAATCCAAGACCTACTAGAGCAGAAGCTTCAGATGTAGCTAATGCGATCTTTGATGGAACTGATGCTATAATGCTAAGTGGAGAGACTGCTAGTGGTAAATATCCAGTAGAAGTTGTAAAAACTATGTCTCAAATAGCTATGAAGGCAGAGGAATATATAAACTACGAGGAAAGTTTCAAGAAAAGAAGAAAGTTACATGTTGCTAATGTGCCTAATGCTATAAGTGTAGCTACATGTACAACAGCAATGGAGTTAAATGCATCAGCAATAATTACAGCTACTCAAAGTGGTCAAACAGCAAGACAAATATCTAAATATAGACCGGAATGTGAAGTAATAGCTTGTACTCCTTATGAAAGGGTTGCAAGAAGTTTAGCACTAAATTGGGGTGTGTTCCCTGTAATAACTCCAAAATTAAAAGATACAGATGAATTAATAGATAAGACTTCAGAAATTGCATTAGCAGCTAATTATGTAAAGAAGGGTGATCTTGTAGTAATTGTTGCAGGAATACCAATGAACTACATAGGTAGTACAAATATGATGAAGGTTCATATTATAGGAGATGTACTTTTACAAGGTAAAGGAAGTAATTCTGGTACAGCCTTTGGAACAGTAATGCATGTAAATAATTCTAAAAAGTTTTTTAATTCTCTAGATGAAAAGCAAATTATTATAGTAGACAAATTAAGTAGAGATTTTTCAGATGTGCTTAATGAGGTTGGTGGAATAATAGTAGAAAGCGATGAGATGAGTTCTAGTGTATTACTAGAATGTGCATCAAGAAACATTCCTATTATATATAACGCACAAAACGCATCTTCAATTATAAAATCTGGATGTTTTATAACTATGGACTCAAAAGTAGGAATGGTATATAGCGGCAAAGCTAATATTAAGTAGTTTCATCCAAGGAATTATTTTAAAATTAAGATAATTATTGTATTTATGTAAAATTTATAAAAAATATTGAAATTATCTGAAATTTAATGTATAATTAATAATCCAATGGATAAGACTTAAAATATAACATTTTTGGCAACTGATTCATTATTGACACCCGTTAAGGGTGTCTTTAATTTTTTCGAGAGTTTTAATTTAGATATATTAGCATTAAGAAGTAGCTGTAATTTTAGGCCTACCCCGTGCATAAAAAAAATATTTTTCCACATAATAGTATTATCTAATAGCTTAAGATAATAATTAAGAATAGGAGTGTTATGAATGAGTGGAAATTTAGCATGTAATGCAACTAATTGTACACACAATAATTCTGGAATGTGCACCGCTAGCAGTATCCATGTACAAGGAGCAAATGCTCACTCTAGTGAGTATACTCAGTGTGGAAGCTTCACAGAAATGGGAATAAAAAATTCTCTTTCCAATGTATATAATATGAATATTGGAGGAGAAGTAAAACAAAGCTTTAATAATTTCTCTGGAGGTACAGGACCAAGAATAGTATGTGATGCAATAAACTGTAGGTATAATATCAATAAGGATTGTGTTGCAAACTTTGTACACATTAATGGTGTAGGTGCAATAAGTAGTAATAGAACAGACTGTGAAACTTTTAAGATTTAATTCACTATAGTAAGGGTAACTTTAGCTAATTTTATTAATAATCTAAAGCTGCCCTTACTTTAATTTTATATTATGACTACTTATTATGGTTAATTGACTAGTTTTCTGATAAAATTAAAATTAATTAGAAGCTAATAAAGGGTGGTTTTATGAAAATACATAAAGAGATAAGTAAGGTTAAAGTTATAGAAGAAGCTGAAAAGGAAGAGAGAGAAAGAGTGAAAGCTTCATTAGAAAAAGAAAGATTTCTAAAAGAGGATAGAGAAAGTGAAGAAAGAGAAGCAGAGATAGAAAATCTTATTTTAGAATTAAACAATAATCATGCAGATATAGAAATTGCAAAGAATAAGGATTATATAATTAAGATAGAAGGATATGGACATGAAGGAGAAGGGGTAGGTAAAATAAATAACTTTACTGTGTTTGTTAAAGGAGCCATAAAGGGTGAAACAGTAAAGATAAAGCTTATAAAAGTAAGTAAAACCTATGGAATAGGTAAACTATTAGATGTAATTCTCTCATCTAAATATAGGACAGAACCCATATGCCCAATTTATAAGAGATGTGGAGGCTGTAATCTTCAACATATATCCTATGAAGAACAACTTAACTTTAAAACTCAAAGAGTAAAGGATGTTATGGAAAGAGTAGGAAAGATAGAAGGATTAAAGGTACATAATACTATGGGTATGGATTTCCCATATAACTATAGAAATAAGGTTCAGTTACCAGTTGGAAATAATGATGGAAATATAGTAGTAGGATTTTATGCACCAAGATCCCATGAAATAATCAATATGGACCACTGTTATATACAAAGTAAAATAGGTGATAAAGTTGTTAAGATTCTTAAGGCATGGATGAAAGAGAATAAAGTAACTCCTTATGATGAAAAAAATCATAGTGGTGTAGTTAGACATATAATGATTAGAGAGGGTTTTCAGACTAAGGAGGTAATGGTTGTAATAGTTACTAATGGAGAAAAGTTACCTAATATAAAACCACTTATAAAATCTCTTAGAGAAGAAATCTTAAATCTTAAATCTATAATTCAAAATGTAAATAAGGATAAAACAAATGTGATTTTAGGTAACAAATCTATTACTCTATGGGGAACAGATACAATATCAGATTATATAGGTGAATTTAGATTTAATATATCACCATTATCTTTCTTCCAAGTAAATCCTGTACAAACAGAAATCCTATATAAAAAAGCATTAGAATATGCAAGTCTTACAGGAAACGAGGTTGTATTTGATGCATATTGTGGTACAGGGACTATATCACTGTTCTTATCTAAAAAAGCTAAAATGGTATATGGAATTGAAATAATATCTGAAGCTATAGAAAATGCTAATGAAAACAAAATAATTAATAATGTAAAAAATGTGGAATTTATAGTAGGGAAATCAGAAGAAGAAATTCCAAAACTAATTGAAGGTGGAATACACCCAGATGTAATTATGCTAGACCCTCCAAGAAAGGGCTGTGAAGAATCACTTCTACATGCCATAGCAGAAGTAAAACCTAAAAGGATTGTTTATGTATCCTGTGACCCTGCAACCTTAGCGAGGGATTTAAAGATTCTTGAAGAATTAAATTATAAAGCAGTGGAGCTACAGCCAGTAGACATGTTCCCTCAAGGACATCATGTAGAATGTGTAGTTAAACTAGTGAGATAAACAAAGGGTTTAAGTCACTTTGATATGAATTTAAATATGATTTGCCACCATAAGTTTTTAATGGTGGCAAATTATTTTTGTATAAGTATATTTTCTAAAATATCAACAGTATCATATTTAATCCTTTTAGTTATAGAATATCATTGACTATTTTTACTTCTTTCAAAATAGCAAAATCTCTGAAACACTTGAGGCCACAACAACTATTTAACTAGTTATATAGTTTCCTATTAACATATATAAATAGTTTAATATATAACTATTTATTATATGAAAATATAAATTAAGATTAAGAATAAGGTCATATGAGAGCACTGCTGTAAGGCGGTATTCTCATATGACAATGAAATAGCAAATGTATATTTTATTTTGCTGGTTTTATAAGTACTTCTCCAGCACCAAATATAACAATTCTATATTTTGGCGTAAGAGGAATTAAATCATGTATTGGGGATTTAGGCTCTAAACGTAGAAACTGCAGTGAAGTAAGATCTTCATCCATAACTATTAAGTAAGAATTATCTTTTAATGAAACGTTCTGAATAGTATAAAGATTATCTTTTGTAGGAGCAAAGTCAGATAATGTGTAAATACCTTCTTTATAAGTAGCGTTGTCAGATGCCAGAGCTATAATAGAAGTACTAAGTATTAATGCAATCAAAATTACTAATGTAATAGTAAATTTTTTCATATAATAGCCACCTTTCAATAATAGTTTATGTAGTCAAAAAATAATGTAAAACAAAAATTTTATAGTAATTGTAAGGGGAATACATATCAATAATATATATTTTATTTATTACTAATGTAAGATTAAATAGAAAAATATATATTATTCAACACCTTTAATAAATATTTCGCCATCTCCAACTATAAAAATTTTATATTCTGATTTAAGAGGAATTAGATTATATCTTGACGATTTTGGAGTTAGGTATATAACTTGTAATAAGGCATCATTTTCACCCATAACTGCGAAGTAACAATTACCTTTTGATGAAATATTCTGAACGAAGTAAGAATTGTTTTTTGCAGGAACGAAGTCTGATAATTTATATGAGCCTTCTTTGAATAGATTTTGGGCAAATGCAGGAGTTGTAGCAGATGCACCAAATATTAAAGTTATCAAGATTAATAGCATAACAGTAAATTTTTTCATATAGTGACCACCTTTCAACAATAGTTTATGTAGTTGAAAATATAATATACAGATTTACGATTTAGGAAGTACGTTAGATAAATTAATCTTTGAAAATTGAATGATTAAACACAAGGGTTATCGTAAGGACAACCTTTACGACTATGAGATTGTGTTATTTAATATTTTTTTTAGCTGTTCTATGAAAGCTGAGCTAGTGTATTGGCTACCTAAATCAGAATGAAAGATTACTTTTCACCTTTTTTAGGGTGTTGATTTACATATGCATTATTTAGTGCTTCGATAACAAGATCAGCATCCATAGTCCTTCCAAAAGAGTGTCCAATGACTTTTTTGCTACACAAATCTAAGACTGCTGCTAAATAGCACCAACCATCCTTTATTGCGTGTATATATGTTATATCACCAGCCCATTTTTCACTTGTATTCTCAGCGCTAAAATCTTGATTTAATATATTGAGTTTTTCTTCTACCTTTTGAGAACTACGTGTCGGCTTAAACTTTTCTATAACAATAAAAAAATTACTTGTTGAGGGTGTATTATTATGAAAATATTGACAAATAATCAGTATATGCTATAATCAATATTGATAATCATTATCATTATAAGGTATTTAGTATTAATAAACTATATAAAAATATTCGAGGAGAATTTAGAATGGAGATTAATTTTAATAAATTAGTATGTAATTTTACAAACAACCATTTTGGAGTAGAAACCATACACTATAATGCAATAGATGCTGGAAGTAAAGGCTTTGAAAAAACTGCTCCATTACCAGGTTTTATATTTCCTATTAGTGGAACAGCTCAATATTCTTTCAATGAAACTCCCTATATTTCACAAGTAGGTACTATAATACATGGAGGAGCCAATATGGATTTAGGGAAACAAGTTATTGGAGATAATAGATGTGAGAATATAGTGGTTTTATATGATGTTAATTATTTAAGTAAAGACAATCTAAACTTACATGATATGCATTTTAAATTAGATATAAGAGCGAACACTAACTTGACATCTCTTCTATGGAAATTAAAAAATGTTTCAGAAGAAAAACATGAAATAGCTAGATTTAAAAGGGAAAATATATTCAGATCTATATTAGAAGAAGTTTTTATAAGTGTTCAAGATTCTCAGGATAAAGGTACAGAGTCCTTATTTAGACAGGTATCTTCATATATACACAGCTATTATATGGAAGATATAACTGTAAAAGAACTGGCAGAAAAAAATGAAGTGAGCGAAAATCAATTATTTTATGCATTTAATAAATATGCAGGAATGGGAGCTGGACAATATATAAAACAATATAGATTAAATTGTGCTAAAAAATTATTGATACATAGTGAAAATACAATTTGCATAATAGGTGAAAGTGTAGGATATACAGATTCTTTTCATTTTAGTAGATTGTTTAAAAAGAACTTTGGTATGGCACCTAGTATTTATAGAGAAAAATTCAGGAATAATACATGTTAAATCTAGGATTACTTCATTCTAAAGTTAATTTTCCTATGTTATACTAAACAACATGAGTGATAATAATTATCAAATAATTATGCATGTTGTGGCAGATAAATAAACTAAAATTTTTGTGAAATAGGGATAATGAGCCAAGTGCTAACTGCTATAATAGCCTGCACTTGGTTTTTATTTCTAAAAATAAAAAATAAATGAAACAATATAGGGGGTTAAATAGATAAATGGAAAGCTTCAATAGGATAAATACTGAAATTGAAAATACAAAAAGTATTAAGAAAGATGGAAGGTGGAGGGCATTACTCATTATAGTATTAGGGTTAGGACTTTTATTTTTTCTTATGGCTTTTTCTATAACCAAAGGTGCCATAGAGATTCCTCTATCTTCAGTATGGGATGCATTATTTAGATTTGATGAAAATAATATCCATCATCTTATTATTTTAGATATTCGTATACCTAGGGTTATAGCCAGTGCTTTAATAGGTTCTGCTTTTGCAGTATCTGGAGCTATTATGCAGGGAGTTACAAGAAATCCAATGGCAGACTCAGGTTTACTTGGTCTTAATGCTGGAGCTGGATTTGCTTTATCTATATGTTTTGCATTTTTTCCAGAGATGAAATATATACAAATTATTTTATTTTCCTTTTTAGGAGCTGCAATTGGAGCGGCACTTGTTAATGGGATAGCTTCATTGAGACGAGGGAGAGCTACTCCTATGAGATTAGTATTGGCAGGGGCAGCTGTAACTGCTTTATTATCATCTTTAAGTCAAGGAATAGCTTTGTATTTTGATGTGGCGCAAGATGTTATGTTTTGGACAGTAGGGGGAGTTGCAGGTTCAAATTGGCAACAGATAAAGATTATATTTCCGTGGATTATAGGTGCGTTGATAGGAGCAATTATTTTATCCCCATATATTTCTATTTCAAGTTTAGGAGAAGACGTAGCTAAGGGTCTTGGATTAAATACTATTATGATAAGTATTTTTTCGTCAATAATAGTACTCATATTAGCAGGAGCTTCTGTATCAGTAGTTGGAGCAGTAGGGTTTGTAGGACTTATAATACCTCATTTATCTCGATATCTTGTAGGTGTAGATTACAGGTGTATTATTCCAGTATCTGCGACACTAGGAGGAATATTAGTTGTAGTTGCAGACTTAGGATCAAGAACTTTAAAACCTCCAAATGAAATTCCCATAGGTTCTTTAATAGCATTAATTGGAGTGCCGTTTTTTCTATACTTGGCACGTAAAGAAAGGAGAGCATCCTAATGGATAGTATTAAACAAAAAAATGAGAGTTTTAAAAAGAAGGTTGCAAGACGTAATATAACTATACTTGTAATTTGCATTGTATTATTAATAATATCTTTTATTATTAGTATGAATACAGGATATATTAAATTATCTCCTAAAGATACTTTAAGAACATTATTTGGAGGGGGAAGTGAAAAAGAAAATCTCATCCTATTTAAATTTAGACTTCCGAGAATAGTAGTTTCAACTCTTGTTGGTATGGGGTTGGGATTATCTGGATGTATACTCCAAGGGGTATCTATGAATCCATTGGCAGATCCAGGTTTATTAGGTATAAACGCAGGGGCTGGCTTAATGGTTATATTATATGTAATGTTTTTTGGTGCAAAGTCTTTTTTATCAGTATTTACTTTACCGTTTTTAGCTTTACTTGGAGGAGGAGTTACTGCTATATTAATATATCTGTTGGCATATAAGAAAGGAGAAGGAATTGCACCTTTAAGACTAATATTAACAGGAATAGCTATACAAGCTGGAATATTTGCACTAACTACTGTACTTGTTATGACATTAGATGATACACAATTTGATTTTGTTGCTAATTGGCAGGCTGGAAGTATATGGGCCAGTAATTGGAATTTTGTTATGACTCTATTACCATGGATTCTGGTATTTGTTCCATATACAATGATGAAATCGAGTGTATTAGACATATTAAATCTTGGAGATGAACTAGCTTATGGATTAGGATCAGAAGTAGAAAGAGAAAGGAAGCTATTACTTGGAGTGGCAGTAGCTTTAGCGGCTTCTTCAGTATCTGTAAGTGGAAGTATTGGATTTGTAGGATTAATAGCTCCTCACCTGGCAAGAAGATTGGTTGGACCTAAACATAAGATATTACTTCCTACTTGTGCGTTGATAGGAGCAGTATTAGTATCTATCTCTGATACTATTGCAAAGTTAATAGTACAGCCATCTGGGATTCCAACAGGAATTGTAGTTGCTGTTGTTGGAGCACCTTATTTTCTATATTTATTATCCAAAAGTAAACAGTGATAAAAGGAGGTAAAATAGATGGATAGTATCAAAGGAGAAAGTTTAAGTATTTCCTATGAGGAAAAACTTGTAGTTAAGGAATTGGATATAAACATTCCTAAAGGAAAAATAACTACTATTATTGGACCAAATGGATGTGGTAAATCTACTTTATTGAAAGCAATAGGACGTATTTTAAAACCGAAGAGTGGTACTGTTTACCTAAATGGTGAAGATATTCATAATTTGACTACAAAGGAAATAGCACAGAAAATGGCAATACTTCCACAAACGCCACAAGCTCCATCAGGACTTACTGTAGGGGAGTTAGTAGCATATGGACGTTTTCCTCATCAGAAAGGATTTGGAAAGTTAAAGGAAGAAGATAAAGAAATAATTCGATGGGCATTAGAAGTTACAAAAACATTGGAGTTTGAAACAACAATAGTGGACAATCTTTCAGGAGGACAAAGACAGCGAGTGTGGATAGCAATGTCATTAGCTCAAGGCACAGATCTTATTTTACTAGATGAGCCAACTACTTACTTGGATTTATCTTATCAACTTGAAGTTTTAGAGCTTTTATATACTCTAAATAGAGAGCAAAATAAAACAATTGTGATGGTGCTACATGATTTAAATTTAGCATCTAGATTTGCAGACTATATGGTGGCAATCCGCTTTGGAGAAATTATATCTCACGGAAATCCTGAAAAGGTAATGACCCCTAAAGTATTAAAAGATGTATTCAATATTGATGCACAAATAGTAAGAGAATCAAGAAAAGGTTATCTAACCTGTATTTCATATGATTTGATTAAAGTAGAAAATAATATATGTACAAGTATATGAGGAGGTATGATTATATGAGAAAGATTGCTATTTATGGGAAAGGTGGTATAGGAAAATCTACAACTGTATCCAATGTATCTGCTGCATTAGCATCTATGGGTTTAGTTGTGCTACAGATAGGATGTGATCCTAAGGCAGACTCTACAAGAAATTTAACAGGTGGAAAAAACATTTCAACTGTATTAGATATACTTAGGGAAAATGGAGATGCAGATTTAGAAGAATTAGTATATAAAAGTACAACAGGAGTATTGTGTGTAGAAGCAGGAGGCCCAGTTCCAGGAGTAGGCTGTGCTGGAAGGGGTATAATTACTGCCTTTGAGAAATTAGAAGAATTAGACGCATATGAAAAGTATAATCCAGATATTGTTTTATATGATGTTTTAGGGGATGTAGTATGTGGTGGCTTTGCAATGCCTATTAGAGGTGGATATGCAGATGAAGTATGTATTGTAACATCTGGAGAAATGATGTCCCTATATGCAGCTTCAAATATTACCTATGCAGTTAAAAGTTTTGGAAAAAGAGGATATGCATCTTTAAAAGGACTTATACTTAATGGCAAAAATATTGAAGGAGAAAAGGAACTAGTAGACAAGACGGCAAAGGAAATAGATACATCAGTAATATATCGTATGCCTCGAAATCCTATAGTACAAAAAGCAGAAGAAATGGGTAAAACTGTAGTAGAAGCATTTCCAGATTCTGATATGGCAGAGCATTATAGAAACTTAGCAAAATTATTATTAGATGGAGGGAATATTAGGTGAATCAGTTAAAACATTTAAAAAAAATTGCTTCTATTAAGTCTAATGCTGGGGTGAAGTTCTTAACTCCAGCTGCATTTCCAGGGAGCCATTGTCCTTTACACACAGCCTTAGCCCTAAGTGTAAATATTAAAGGAATGTCTACTCTAGTAGTAGGTACATCTGAATGTAGTACTTACAGTAGAGGTGTGGTAAAAAAAGCAAAATATTCTGAAGAGGTTCTACATTGGATGTATGTCCTAGATTCAAATGAAGTGGTTTTTGGATGTAGAGAAGGAGTAATAAATGCAATAAAACAAATGGATAGAGAAGGTGCAGGGGCTATTATGGTAATTTTGACCTGTGTTCCAGAAGTAATAGGTGAGGATATAGAGGGAATTATTCATGAAGTTCAACCTCATGTAAAGGCTCGTCTTAGCTCTGTATTAATGGGACATTTTAGATGTAATAGCCATCCCTCAGGATATTGGAAAACTTTATTAGCCTTTGGTGTTATGATGGAAAAAAGAGTTTCTAATCCAAACATAATAAATATACTTGGACGAAGTATAGATGAGGATCATATCCCTATGCCTGAACTTTTAGTAGAACTTGAGAAAAAAGGATTACAATTGCGTATGCTTGCACTAAAATCTGATATTAAAGATTTTATGGAGGCAACAGATGGAAAACTAAATTTAGTTATATCTCCAGATATGAATCCATTAGCTGATATGATGGAAAAAGAATATGAAATTCCATACATAAGTCTACATGAAATTTATGATATTTGTGAAATAGATCAAGCGTATAGAAAAGTAGAGAAAATATTAAATATATCTTTTGATAATAGATTTGAAGAGTTAAGAGAGAAGACTTTAATAGTAGCTAAAGAGGCAGAAAAGAAATTAGAAGGATTGAAATATATTTCAACAGGGATGAATCCAATGCCTCCATTATCTTTAACTTTTTATTTAAATAAGTTTAATATGAAACCTATTCTTCTTCATATGGAAGAATTCTACCCAGATGATCGTCTATGGGCTAAAAAATTAAAAGAAATAGAAATCAATCCTTTTATCTGTCATATGGTGAACAATAAATCAGATGTACAAGTATTAGAAAAGTTAGATGCAGATCTATCCTTTGGAGAAATATTTGAAGGAACTGGAAAGATACCTTGTGTATCCTATTTATATGAGATATATGGTCAAATAGGATATGAAAGGACCAGCCTTTTGTTAAATAGAATTATGAATACTCTAGAAAATCATAAAATATAAGGAGGGATTTAAATGGCACTTCATAAATTTAGCCCACCTATGTCAGGAAGAATGGGTATTTTGAAAACTCTTGCATCTATACGTGATTCTGTAGTAATAGAATATGGATGTATGGGACATATGATGTATGGAAGAATGTTCTTAAATAAAGCAGGGGTATCTGGTCTAGCTAAGACATATTCTACTCATATTGATGAGGCAGATATTTCGTTAGGAGATACAACTAGATTAAATAAGGCTATTGCCGAAATTGTAGAGAAGGATAAACCTAGGGTTATCTTCTTATTACCATCCTCAGTACCAGAAGTAATAGGTACTGATTTATCAGCAATATCTAAAGAACTTCAGCCACAATACCCGGATATACCAATAATACCCTTTAAGTATGGAGGATTTGATATATTCGGATATAGAGGAGTTCAAGAAGCATTATTGCTTTTGGCAAAGACCTTATCTATAGATATAGAGAAATCTTCAGAACCGAAGTTTAATATTATAGGTTCTTGTTCAGATATGTTTCGTTTCCAAGCTGATGCAGAAGAAATTGCTAGAGTTATGGAAGGGGTATTTAGGATAAAGCCTAGTTGTATTATGACTTCTCATACTAGTGTTGATGAAATACGTCATATGGGAGAAGCAAGTATAAATTTAGTTGTAAGAAGAGAGGGAATACCTACTGCTGAATATTTACAAAACAAATTTAATACTCCATATTTAATAGGTAGACCTTATGGAGTAAAAGGTACAATTAAATGGATTAAGGAAATAGAGAAATTATTAAACATTCCTATTAATCAAAAATTTATTGAGAAAGAAAAAGAAATAATAAGAGATCAAACAATTCCAACTATACCGATTTTTAAACATATATTACGTTCTCATCCAGAGAAAGGAACTATATGTTTAGGTGGTCATGCAGATGTAGTTCAAGGGATACTTAACTATGCTACAGAAGAGATGATGCTTAATAAGGGACCTTGTTGGTGTGATTCAGTAGATATGTCTAGTGAAGATATTCCATATTTTACAGAAGAAGAATGGGCACCTATAATAAGATCACATAAGAAGAGCTTATTAATGACTAGTGGGGAAGCCCTTGAGTGGGGAGGAGGAAACTTATCACTTCAAATATCTAATCCAGATATAAAATGGAGGTTAAATCCGTATTTATCCCCATTTGTAGGATTTAGAGGGGCTCTTAATCTTCTTGATCTATGGTTCAATGCCGCCTTAGATCAAGAACATTAGAATAAATATAGAAAATAAAAATGAGAATATAAAATCCTCTTTTCTGGATAGAAAAGAGGATTTTATATTCAATATATATTTAATTCTTTATTTTGAGTACATTTCAGTTAGCTTTTCAGCAGCAAGGTTTAATGTTAATGGCCCATAACTGTTCATATTCTCATCAAAATAGTAAATTCGTCCATTTTTTACTGCATCTATAGATTGCCATACAGGAGAAGATTCTAAGCTATCAACAAAGGCTTTAGACATATCATAATTATGCTGGAATACAATATAATCTGGATTCATCTCGGATACACCTTCTAAAGATGTAGTATCCCCAGGTTTTGCAGTATCTGGGAAACCTTTTGGTTTTGTAATGCCGAAGGTATCATAGTATTTTGAGTTTCCTTGGGCTATAAAGTTCTTTCCATCAGTACGGAAAAGTGCAAGAGTTTTATCTTTATGTTGTCCTAACTTCTCTTTTGCATCAGCAATTTTCTCTTCGGTTTCTATAATACGTTTCTCTGCTAATTGCTCTTTTCCTAAAATCTTTCCAATAATTAAAAGTTGTTCTTGCCATGTTGAGTTATAGTCTAACTGTACTACTGGTGCTATCTCTACAAGTTGATCATAAGCTTGTAGACCAGCAGGATTATGGAATGTTAATAGCAAATCGGGATCAGATTCTAGAACTGCCTCAAGATTTAAATCTTGAGAATTACCTACTAGTGCCATATCAACATCTTTAAGATAAGGAGCAAACAACTCTGATTTATCAAGTCCTTCAGTTTCTCCAAAGGCATTTCCAATAGCAGCTGCAGTAGGTTGTGTATCTAGTGCTAGCAAATGTTCCATATAAACTATATGAAGAAGAGTTATACGGTTTGGTTGTTTTTCTAAAACAATCTTATTCCCCCCTCCATCTACAATAGTTCTAGGCCAAGTTCTCTCTTCTAATGTGTCTGTTGTTTTTTTTACTGGATTTTTGTCAGTATCTTGAGCTGGTGATTTAGTACAACCAACCATAAAACTTGAAAATAAAGTTAAAACTATCATTAATACTATAAGTTTTTTCATATTAAGTCCTCCATTATGATTTTTTAATTTGTTATAACTGATTTTGTATAAAAGTATAACAAAGAGATTTTTATATTGGAATAGACATATCCTGAAAGTAATATGGATTATTCTTGAATATAACTATCACTTGTTTTAGAACAAAAGATATAATAAGTTATAGTTTTTTTATAGAAAAACAATTAAACAAGAAATTTGATATGAACAATAGTTATCAATTATTCTCATTAGGTTTTCAATCTTGATTTTAGTGTTAGTTCTAACTCTAAGACAAGGAACTATTCTAAGTCCAAAGTCGTAGACTAATTGCTTAAATTTATTATTGATTTTCCCTTTAGAACCTTTGATTTTTGTATGATCCATCATTGTTAATGCATTATTAATCAATATTTCTTCTAGAATTTCACCTAATATCTCAAATGGATTAGCTAAAAAATCAAATAAATGATTTTCACTAGTTGAAGAATAAATTGTCCATACCTTAAATCTAGAACCATAACCTATTAAAAAAGTCAAGTATGAGCCAGCAAAGATTAAAAAAATATTATTAGTTTGCAAATAATGTTGAAATGTGACAAATGAAATTCATTGATGAAACTTTGACAATTAGATAGAATTGTAGATAAGTATATTACTATTGATTTACATATAATATAAAAATATACTTATAAGTTAAATATTATTTGAAGGGAAGTACATATAAATGAGAAAAATAAATTTTCCACTACTTCTTGGAAGTATAATTGTAATATTTTTATCAATTGTGACTTTATATCCAGGATTTTTCACATCAAAGGATCCTCTTTTTGAAGAAGCACCTAAGTATATAGAGTACAAAGAGGACGGTAAATTGGTAGAAAAGTTTGCGTATAATCCAATGCCGCCTAATAAAGATAATATTCTTGGAACAGATGATGCTGGAAGAGATGTATACTCAAGACTTGTATATGGAACTAGAAACACATTAAAATTAGCACTACTTATAGCTATATTTAGAATGATCTTAGCCCTTCCACTTGGATTAGCTGCAGGAATGGGTGTAAAGTTTATTTCAAATATAATAAAAATAGTTAATACATTTTTTACTGCAATACCTATGCTTTTATTTAGTTTTGTTATTTTAAACATAGGATATTTCAGAAATCTACAAATGGATAAATCAATTTTTGCCTTTGCAATAGTACTTACCATTGTGGGATGGGGAAAGTTGGCTGGAATAATTGAAGATTCAACTAGGATGGTTATGGAAGAGGACTTTATTGAAGGTGAGATAGCTATTGGAAAGAGAAAGATACAGATAGCATGTCAAAACATCTTACCACATATAATACCAACTAGTATAAGTTTGTTCTTTAAAGAAATGGGAATGGCATTGTTCCTAATTGCTCAATTAGCAGTTCTTGAAATTTTTGTTGGAGTAACAAGATCTATCAATGAACTAGCTTTTAAAGCAAATTATGTAATGAATTTAGAACCTGAATGGGGAGGTAGCCTTTCTAGAATTGCAGAAAATGTTGAAAAATACCAAGCAACATATTGGATGACCCTTTATCCTATATTAGTTTTTAGTATTGCAATCATTGGGATAAACCTTACAGGAGAAGGATTAAAAATAGAATTTCAAAAGAGAGATTCTAGAGTGATTAGTTCTATTAGAAAAATTGGCTATCTGATATCACCCAAAATGTTTATATCTCAAATTAAGGACATTAAGAAATACTACAAACCTGTAATTATCAAGAGTTTAATTATAATAGGAATTATTACATGGGCGATAATCCCCTGGAATCCAAGCCTTTATGAATTTGATATAGATCAAGCAAAATTACATCTTGAAGAACTTACAAAGGACAAATATGGAGGTAGGGTAGCTGGAACTGAAGGTGGATATTTAGCTGGAGAATATATAATTGATACCTTAAAATCCTATGGATATCAGGTGAATACCCTAGATATATCATTAATAGAAACTACAGATAAAATAAAAAATGAAAGTTTTGCACCAAAGCCTAAAACTTTGACTCCTGTGGTAATTGAATCAGGGTGTATAAAGCTTAAAGATGACAAAGGTGAGGATAAGACTTACTATCTTAATCAAGACTTTACAATTATATCTGTAAGTAAAAATATATTTAATGATACTCCAGAAGAAGAATTGCATTATAAAGGAGTTGCTGCAGAACCTGAAAATATAATTAATATACCAGAGGGTACAGAGCTTTTTTCAATTGAGAGAAATTTCAATGGTCTAGGAAATGAATCTCAGAATACTTCTAATAATCCTAATAATAAAGCAGTTAGTGATATACAGTTTATATTAGCAGAAGGCTACAATACAAATACCAACGTATACCTTTCTGAATCTACTATTATTGTTCCCTTTGATAATTTAAGGTTGGAGTTAGAAGCTGGTTACAGAGAAGTTGAAATAAACCTTGATTATCCAGAGATGCCTAAATATAATGGACGAAATATTACTGCGTTTTTACCTGGAAAAGACAAAACATATGAAGATCCAGGCGAATTAATATTAATAGGAGCAAGCTATGATGGTGTTCATATTAATGAAACTCAAAGTACACATGCAATGACAGCAACTCCTACTGCAATATCGCTGGAGGTAGCAAGGATGTTGTCTATTGCAAAGGAACCATTGGAAAAATCAATTCAATTTATATTTTGGGACAATGAATATGATTTTATGAAGTACTCAAATGTTGATGGTTCCTATGATTACAATATAACAAGAAATATACCTGTAAATATGGCAATATCACATAAGTACTATTATTTTGATATAAGCTATCCAGGTTATAGTAAGGATGAAAATTTAAATATTATTACTGCTAAAGCCCAGATAAGAGACAAAAGTAATTATCTTATGGGACTGGGGATGGAAAAGCGACTTAAACAAATGGATGTGAAATACCAAAGATTTCATAATGATTATACAACTACAAAAGCTATGAATAATTTGAGCTTAAATGCACTTTCAAGTGTGGCAGTAGGGAATTCTTCCACAGAGGGAGTTAATAGTAGCATTGACATCTTAGAAAATGTAAATTATAAAAAAATGAAAGATATTGGACAAATTATATTAGATACCATGACAATGAATTCTTATATGATGGATTAGTAAGAAACCTTTGAAAAGGAGAAAAACCATGATAGAAGTAATAAATCTAACTAAACAATTTTTAATAAAAGACAAAATTTTTGGCGTGAATAAAGGTGTTGTACATGCAGTAAATGGTGTTAACTTTAAAATAGAAAAGGGGGAGACTCTGGGTCTTGTTGGAGAGTCAGGAAGTGGTAAATCAACCATAGGGAGGTTGATGTTAAGACTCTTAGAACCAAATGAAGGAAAGATATTCTTAGAAGGAAGAGATATTAGTACTATTAGCAACAAAGAGTTCCGAAAGCTAAGAAAGAATTTACAAATAGTTTTTCAAAATCCCTATTCTGCATTAGATTATAAAATGACTATTGAAGATATTTTGATTCAACCACTTCAAATACACAAAATAGTTAAGCCATTACAATACAAAAAAGAAGTAGGCAAATTACTTGAAATGGTAGGATTGTCAGCACAGGATGCTAAGAAATTACCTCATGAATTTAGTGGAGGTCAGAGACAAAGAATTGCAATAGCTAAAGCTTTAGCAACAAGACCTAAGTTTGTAGTATGTGATGAATCTGTATCAGCTTTAGATGTATCTGTTCAATCACAGATACTCAATCTTATTATGGATCTTCAAGAAGAATTTGGTTTATCATATTTATTTATATCCCATGATCTAAGTGTAATAAGGCATGTAAGCAACAAAGTAGCAGTAATGTATCTGGGGAAAATAGTAGAGAAAGGTAGTGTGGATGATATTTTTGATTCTCCAAAGCACCCATATACTGAAGCATTAATGTCAGCCTCACCAGTACCTGAGCCTAGTAGAAATATTAATAGAATAAAGCTTCAAGGTGAAATACCTAGTGCAATGGATATACCATCAGGATGTGCATTTCACAATAGATGTCCTAAAAAAATGGCTAAATGTGAAACTATTGAGCCAGAACTTATAGAACTTGACAATGGAAGGTTAGTTTCTTGCCATTTATTTAAAGATGGGAGGAGTAAAAATGAAAGCTGAAATATTAAAGGTGGTAACTAAAAAAGTTCTTATGAATATATTAATACTCCTTGTAATTGTATTTCTTGTTATAGCTGTAACAGGAATACCATTAGATTTTGATATAGTTTCATACAATGGAGAGAACACACCTAATATGAAAATGGATGGAGTTATTGAAAATATAAGAAATAACTTTAAAATATTTTTGCGTGGTGAAGAATTTAATATTAAGATTCAGGGAGAAACTATAGGACAACTATTAGCTAAAACAGCAACTAAAAGCTTATTTATATTATTTTTTGGAACTCTTTTAGCAGTTGTTATTGGGATTCCTAAAGGAATTATAGATAGTAGAAAGAAGGAGAGGAGTGGAACAATAAAATTACTGCAATCTCTAATACCTCTTTCAATACCAGATATTTTAACAATAGTACTTGTACAGATGGGTGCTATATACTTATATAATAAAGGAATTTCATTATTGGGTTTAGGACCACTGCCAGCATTTGGAGATGAAGGACTTGTAAATGCAATTTACCCTATAATATCAATATCAATACTTCCAGCAGCATATATTGCAAGGATAACAGCTACTACAATAGAAGAAAATTTTGAAAAGCCATATATACTAGCAGCTAGGGGAAAGGGATGTTCTAGGGTTCAAATTATAAAAAACCACATGATGAAAAGCATAATTTATGGAGTGTTATCTGGATTTCCAACAGTTATGGGTATTATGTTTTCAAGTCTTATTATAGTAGAAAGATTATTTTACTTTAGAGGAATGGGATTTTATATGATACTTTTTTATACAACAGATTTGATTCCACCATATGAAGGTGGAATAGCCTTTACTACATTTATTTTATTTCTGGCGATTTTTTACTATTTTATTTTTATGATTTTTAATGTGTTAAAAGATATTATATTGCCTAAGACAAAATTTCATTAAGGAGGGATAAGATGACATTACTTCAGGTTAAGAATTTAAAAACATATTTTTATTTGAATGGAAAGGAATATCCTGCAGTAGATGATATAAGCTTTACCCTAGATGAAGGTAAAACAATGGCGATTATCGGAGAGTCTGGGAGTGGTAAAAGTGTGACTGCTTTATCTATCATGGGGTTAATTGATGCTCCAGGAAAAATAATTCATGGAGAAATACATTATAAAGGAGAAAATTTGCTTAAAAAGAGTGAAAAGGCAATGAGACAAATAAGGGGAAATGAAATATCTATGATATATCAGGATCCAATGACAACATTAAATCCTATGAATAAGGTAGGAGAACAGATTGCAGAAGCTCTCATAATTCATAAAAAAGTTAGTAAGAAGGAAGCTAAAAAGGCTGTTATAGAGTTAATGAAAGCTGTTGGTATTACGGATGGAGAAGAAAGATATCATCAGCTTCCTAATCAGTTTAGTGGGGGAATGAGACAAAGACTTATGATAGCTATGGCAATAGCTTGTAATCCTAAAATATTAATAGCAGATGAACCTACAACGGCTTTGGATGTTACAATTCAAGCAGAAATTTTAGATCTATTACGTAAACTTAATAGTGAATACAATATGTCCATAATATTGAATACTCATGACTTGGGAGTAGTAGCAGAAATGGCAGATGAAGTAGTGGTAATGTATTGTGGAAAAGTTATGGAAATAGCACCAAATAAAGAACTATTTGAAGAGCCTATAAATCCATACACTAAAAAGCTTATGGAATGTATTCCAAGAATAGATGATAAAAAAAGGAGATTAGATACAATTGAAGGATATGTTCCACATCTATCACAATTATCAAAGGGGTGTAGATTTTCAGATCGTTGTCATGAAGCTTGTGATAAATGCAGAAATGAATTGCCAGATTTAAAAGAGGTTTTTAAAGGACATTGGTCTAGATGCTGGCTTAATGAAGATTAGTTTAGGGTGTTTTTAAATAAATCATCTGAAAAAATAACATTTTATATAAAAGAAAATTCATGTAAATATAAATATGATTTGCTACCATAATTTTAGTATTGGTAGCAAATTGTTTTTTATTAAAATATTGACCAATATATATTATTGGTTTATGATATGGGCATAATATATAATTTTGAGGCACGAAATATTAATTTTATTTAAAGGGATGATAATATGTTGTCAAAAGAAATGGATGAATTGATTAAGCAACGGCAAGGTCAAGTAAAAAAGGAAAATTCTCAGATTCCTTACGGTGTTGCATTGCTTTTAATTACATTAATAATGTGTGCTATACTTTGGAAAAGCAAGTTTAATTATGCTGTATGCTTAGGTGTAGGTATTATAATTGGTATTATTTTAAGATATTCGAGATTTTGTTTTACAGCAGCATTTAGAGATCCTTTTATTAGTGGAAATACAAGAGGGTTAAGAGGGATGATACTAGCTATGATTGTAAGTACTGTAGGTTTTGCTGTAATTCAATCTGGATATATTCATAATAAAGGTATTGATTACAATTTGATTCCAGGAGCAGTTAGTTCAGTAGGTATTCATGTAATGATTGGTGCTTTCATATTTGGTATTGGAATGGTTTTAGCTGGAGGCTGTGCTTCAGGTGTATTGATGAGAATAGGAGAAGGACATGCTTTACACTGGGTTGTCCTTATAGGATTCATAATTGGAACCTTACTAGGAGCTAAGGACTATTCTTTTTGGTATGAGTATTTTATTAAGGATGCTAAGACTATTTACTTTTTAGAGCATTTTAATTTGAAAATTGTTGTTTTAGCGCAGATAGTTGTATTAATAATTTTATATAAATTAGCATTAAGGTATGAAAATAGACATTTGAAATAATTGTAATGGAGGAGCTTATATGACAGTAAGAAAGGTAGATTGTTTAAGCGAATTATGTCCTATTCCTTTGCTAAGGGCAATGCAGGAACTTAAAACAATGGAGCCAGGAGATATTTTAATTCTTAATTGCGATCATAGTTGTGTAGCAATTGATATAGAGAAGTGGGCACTAGAAAAGGAATATCCAATACAGCTTGTGGAATTAGGTAGAGGAGAGTGGGAAGTGTATATTCAAAAGCCAAAAGGAAAATAGGGGAGAGATAAAATGAAGTCTATAATAAAATATCTTAAGAAACCTTGGCCTTATTGGGTAGGTGGAATTTTATTAGGAGTAATGAATGTAATTTTACTAGGTCTAATTGGTATAAGCTGGCAAATAACTAGTGGTTTTTTATTATGGGGTATTGGCATACTACAATGGTTTGGATTAGACCCCTTTAAATGGGAGTATTTTAGTCATTTTCAATCTTACTATGATCCTATAATTTCCAATGGAAACATATTTATTAATCAATATACAATTTTAAATATAGGTGTTATTTTAGGATCTTTAGTTGCAACGTTATTAGCTTCCCAATTTAAATGGAAGAAAATAAAGAGTAAAAAGCAGTTTATAATTGCTCTTTTAGGAGGAATTATGATGGGATATGGAACTAGGCTTGCCGTTGGTTGTAACATTGGTGCTTTTTTCAGCGGCATACCGTCATTTTCTTTACACGCTTGGGTTTTTGGTATTTTTGTAATGTTGGGTACATGGGTAGGAGTTAAGATTTTAGTTAAATTCTTTATATAAAAATGGAAAAGAGGACATGTGTCCTCTTTTTTAACAAAAACCTCTTTTATTAGAAATTATAAAATCTACAAACATTTGCTCGTGTTTTGTAAGTGTATATTTTTTTCTTGAAGCTATATAATAACTGAAAGAAATTTTAAAATCCTCTACTTCAACGATTTGAATAGACTGTTTTTTTAGTTCTTGAGCAACTGTTAATTTTGGTAAAAAAGAAAAACCTTTTCCCGAAAGAATAGAAGACTTAATAGATTCGGGAGAATTTAAATCATAAATCACATTTAACTCTTCTACAGTTACATTTTTTTCTTTTAATGATTTTTCAATTACATATCTAGTTCCAGAATTTTGTTCTCGTAAAATTAGTGGAATATGTTTTAATTCTTCCATAGAAATTCTTTTAGGTGAATTATCACTATTTCCTACTAGCAAAAGCTCATCCGAAATAATAGGTTGAGTAGAAATATCATTTAACATTGGATCATGCTGAATGATTCCAATATTAATATCGTGTTCTTGTAGTTTTTGAATAACTTCCCTTGAATTTATTACCTCCATACGAATGTCAACTTCTTCATGGAGATGTTTAAAGGTAAAAATACTACAAGGAAGAGCATATTCACCCACACTTTTGCAAGCACCAATCAATAACTTTGGTTGCTCTTGATGCAAGTTAATCAAATCTCTTTTAATATTTCCTTGAATAGAAAGTAAAGTATCTGCATAGTTAAATACTACTTTTCCTTCTTCTGTTAATTCTACACCTTTATTACTTCGATTTAAAAGATTTACACCTAATTCATTTTCTAAGCTCTTAAGCTGACCACTGAGACCAGGTTGGGTAAGGTGAAGAATTTGTGCTGCTTTTGAGATACTATTATATTTCACTGTTATATAAAATGATTCAAGATATTCAAGATTCATATAGTCACATCCTAAAAATAATTATACATATATTCTATTTTACTAGTATATTACACAGAAATAAATATATTTATTTTTATTAGGCATATTTTAAAATTGGTTAAAGGGAAGTGTTATGGTATATAACATTTAGTTTCTATGGAAAAAGAATAATATGTAATAGAATTTTATTATAAAGATAACATGTCATGATGTAAACGAAAACACAACCACTTTGCATCAAATATTGTTAAAAAAATCACACTGAATTTTAAATTAAAAGGATTCTGTTAAGCTGATATGAA
>NZ_DGRF01000044.1:91996-92140 GCF_002390995.1 Clostridium sp. UBA4395 | reverse complement strand
GTATTATGCTATCCTAATTTCAATTTTAATAAAATGCTTAAAAACAATAACACGATCTTATCAAGCCCCACTTACCAGGACATGATACTGCCAAACAAGGATATCCACCACCACCACCACCATCCCATGGCTTTCCAATTTCAA
>NZ_DGRF01000044.1:0-91887 GCF_002390995.1 Clostridium sp. UBA4395 | reverse complement strand
TTAATATTTACACATCATATTTTAAATAAAAAATATATACATTTTTATTAACTCAACTTACTTTCATTGTAAATTACTCATTACCAAAAGTATATATAATATACCTATAATATGCATTAAAAGTTAAAATTCATACATCAAATTTCATATATAGATAAATTATACTAATATTATATAATTTATATTTAATTACTTATATTTCTATAAGAGTGAAAAATGATTAAATAATTTTACAAGTAAGTAAAATATAAAAATACTTATGATAAACCCCTTGTAAATTATTTAATTGAAATGCGTAATTATTCCAACATGAAAAGGAGCTGTGGCATTAGCATAAAATAAATATGCTAACGCCACAGCGTTTTTATAAGTTTCATAGAAAATTTAATGATATTTTAAGTCCGAATAATCTTGACAACTAAAAAATGGTGTACTTTAATAAGCCTTTGATATTAAGGCTTTTTTGATTTATAGAGTTCCTTGTTGATTTATAATTAAAACTGACTCACCTTTAACGAGCAAAAAGTAGTTGACAATCTACAGTTCCTTAAGTGCTTTCGTTTGATCAATTTGTAAGCCAATTAAAAGTCATTCAAGCTGTCGCTTTATTATTACTCTTACTTCTCCTTGTGCCTTGGACCATTGGAATTTCATTTCATCAGAAAGAAATTTTGTAATCAAAATAAAACCTCCCATTTGCTTACTTTATCCAAAGTATATCAAGTGGGAGATTGTTTTACATGACGGTGCTTGTTCCATCGCTTACCCAATTATAGAACTATCACTATGCATCACGTAAAAGAAAATATTCTGCCTGATTTTTTAAATATTTTTGAGTTTTTTAATTTATATCAAATATGATATCAGCAATACTTAATAATCTGCTATCGTGTGTTATTAAAATAATAATTTTTTCTTTTTTTAGTTGCAATATAACTTCTTTTAGTTTCTCAACACTATTTCTATCTAACGCAGATGATGGCTCGTCCAAAATCATCACATCAGAATCTTTATTTAAAATTCTATTGATAAGTAATTTTTGTTTTTCTCCTCCAGATAGATTAATTTTACTATTTAAACCAGTTACATTAAAATAATCATTTTTTATATTATTTTTATCATAATAAAACATATTTAATTCTTGATTACAAATTGAAATAATGTTATTTCTAAAACTATAAATATTAATATCTCTTAAATTTGTAGAATTAAATATAATATCACCTAAATAATTTTCATACAATCCTAATAATAAATCACATAAAGTGCTTTTTCCAGATCCATTTTCTCCATTAATACAGTATATTTTCCCTCTTTTAAATTCACAATTAAAGTTTTTTATTATTCTTCTTTCATCATTATAAGAAAATGATATATTTCTTATTTCTATATACTCTATATTATTAATATCAATTGTGCCATTAGTTTCTTCCTTTATACTAATATACTTATTTATTCTATTTTTAGCGACTAGATACTTTTGATAACTTTCACTAAATGAGAGAAAGTAATTTACTGTTGTCAAAATAATATTAAAGTAGGAATTAACCATTAAAAATTCTCCTAAAGTTAATATATTTTTATTAACTAGAACGCCACAATATGTCATAATTATTAAATTTCCTAAAACAGAAAATATACTTTGTATATTATTATAAAAATATGATATTTTACATACATTAACTGAAGTAGTCAGCAATTCATTAAAAATGTTTTTTAATTCATACTCACTCTCATCATACCAATTATTCACTTTAATTATTTTAATGTTTTTTATTTGATATATAACATTAGAAAGAAATTTGCTTTGTTTATCAGTATATTCAAAATTGCTCCTATATATTTTTGTTTTAAATGATTTATATAATTGATAATAAATTAAAATTATAGGAATTAACATTATTATTATATTATATTTTATTTTAAATATAATATAAAAAGATATTACTATTAAGGTAGTATTTTTTATTACATCAAAAATATTGTCAATTATAAATTCTACGACTTCTGAAGTATCATTAATTAATCGATCTGCTAAATAATTTGATTCAATTTTATTATACTCTTCTAATGGAATTTTTTTTAAATGTTTCATTATATAATTTAATCCACTAAAAGTTACTATTGAGGTAAATTTTATCTTAACTATATTATAAATATATCCTATTATCATTTGAAATATTGTAACTATTAGTATTAACAATATTAATTTTATAATAAGATTTATATTACCAGGTTTTATAATTAAATCAAAAAATTTAGAACTTAAATACGGTTTTAAAAATGTAATAATAGTAGTTATAAATGACATAATTAATAAAATTATCACTTTTTGTTTTGACTTTATTAATTTATTAATAATAATTTTATTCATAGTATAACCTCATCTTGATTTACTAAATTGCATTTACCTCAGATTGTTTTATATAATCCATATAATATTCTTTTATAGCCTGCTTTACTAGATTCTCATTTGTAATACACCTTAAAGTATCAACATCATTGTTAAATTTATGATAAAGGCATCCACCTTGACATAATGGTAATATATTGCACGATTTACATTTGTCCTCTAGTTCACTTGTTAGCCATTTTAACGTATAATTATTAAGTTTTACTCCATTATAAATGTCACCTGAACTTTTATTTACTATTCCTATGTCTGTCCAACATTTATATAAGTTTCCTTCTGGGTCTACTCCAAATCCATTAGTTGATAATGCTGCACATGAATATGGTATAAAACTTGGTAAATATGGACTCCCAGTATTTGATAGCGGATTTTCCTCCAGTCCTGGTAAATAGTTGTAAAATTCTTCTTGAGTGTAACAACTTTTAGAGAAACTACAATCTTCATTAATAAATGTAACTGGAGCAAATGTAAAATTCTTTACTTTCAAACCATTTTTGTAGAAATATTCTGATAATTCTTTTGCTTCATTTATATTATTTCTATCTACATTAACTCTTATTTGAATATTCATAATTCCATCTATTTCTTTAATATTATTACATATAATATCAAAACTACTTTTGTTATTTTTTAAATGCCTTCTTATATCATTAGTATTTTTAAGTCCATCTAAAGTTACTTGAGCATTAGTTACTTTGCATTTTTCAACTAGTTTACTTGCTACATTTCTATTTAGCAATGATCCATTTGTAATTATCATGGAATTGTATTTTATATCATTTTCATTACAAATACTAATAAATTCATCTGAAAGTTCTTCTATAGTGTCAACTTCTAACAATGGTTCTCCACCAAACCATGTTACTACAAACATTTTAGTTTTATTTTTCACTAGTGTTTTTTTAACAAACTCTACTAACTGTTCTTTTACTCTTCCCTCCATTCTCCTGCTATCTTTCTCTTCAAAACAATAGCTGCAATTCATATTACAATTCATTGTAACTGCTATAGTTAAACTTAATGTTTCTTTATTAAACCTACTTTTCTCTCTTAAATATTCTAAAAGCTTAATCTCATCTAGGTCTTCTTGTAAAATAAACCCATTCTTCATTGCACTATCTATATTTTCTTTTAATTCTATAGGTAAATGCTCTATACTTTCTAGTGTGTCTATATTATCAATTATATTTAATGTATCTTCTTCCATTAGAGCAAGTGATCCTGTAAAAGAATTGAAAACTAATTTTTCATTAGTATTTTCCATATTTACATATATATTAAACTTTGATTTTTTATATACCATTTTTTCTCCTCATTTCTGCTTATTTTTATGTAAAATTAGTACTTGACTATTAAATATATAAATTACAATTAAATTTTAAAATTAAGATAGTATCTATTCTAGTTATTCTGAACATAAAATATTGAATTAATATACTCTATAATTACTGCGACTTATATGTTGTATTATGCTATCCTAATTTCATTTTTAATGAAATGCTTAAAAACAATAACATGATCTTATAAAGCCCCATTTACCAGGACATGATATTAATGGACAAAAATATCCACCACCACCACCCTCCCATGGCTTTCCAATTTCAAGTGGTGATATTCCAGAATCATTCATATTTGCCTCACTATTTATTTTTATATTGCTAGATTTTATTATTTTCATACTACTAATTTCCTCCTTTTTTAGTATATACTAATTAGACAAGTACTAACTTTTTATGAAATAATTAATATTTACACATCATATTTAAAATAAAAGATATATACATTTTTATTAACTCAACTTACTTTCATTGTAAACCACTCATTACCAAAAGTATATATAATATGCATGAAAAGTTGAAATTAATACATGAAATTTCATATATAGATAAATTATACTAATATAATATAATTTATATTTAATTACTTATATTTCTATAAGAGTGAAGGAATACTTCGATTCATTCTCAACTGGCAACTTTCTTCACTTACAATTCTTTCAAGATTCACTTTGCGAAACATGTTGAACAGCTTTAAAGTTTCAAGGTTCTTAACTCTTTCCTCTAAAGGTGTTTTACAGTTTTGTCCTTTTATGCATTTGCTCTTGTAAGCACAGTTATGCAGTTTCCAGAAGTATAAATTGTTTTTTCACTTATATAACCTGTCTTGATTTCTCTTTTTACTATTTTTATTTACTTTTAATTTCCTATTATTTTTGCAAGTATAATAATCATCTAATTCAGTATAATCCATGTCTTCTATTCTACTTATATAATTTTTATATTTCCTTATTTTTAATATTTCATAGTTTGCTTGTTTAATATATGATAACTGTCCATTATCTTTAACATAAACATAATTTTCTTCACTCTCATAACCTGCATCAGCAATAATTTTAAAATATTTAAAGTACAAAAAATTCTCCATATTCTTTATAAATGAAATTAACGTTTTCTATCCGTAGACTGATCGCCAACAGTAAGCCATACTATATATTCAGAATCTACTCCATGCTGACCATTGTAACCTGGTTTTAATTAACCATTTTTCATAGCATATTCTTTCATCCTCATAAAAGTTGCATCTTTATCTGTCTTGGAATAGCTATTACGTTTACCGAAAGTATGGATTTTCTGTGTATATTATTTTAACTTACCAAGATACTCTTCGAGTTTTTCATTATAACCCTAGATGGTAAAATAGTTGTCGTAGATAATAAATAATGGCATTCTCGTACAAGAAACATATTAAGGAGAATTAAACTATGACAAGAAAAAATACAACTAATAGAAAATATATAGAGCCTTAAAAAGAAAATTTAATTAAGCGAATATTACCACCAGAGAAATGCAGTATCATTGTTCTATCATCAGAAACTAGAATAAGTAAATCTACTTTATCTACATAGAAAAAAGCTATAAGTGGTCAAATTTAAAATAAGCCTGGAAGGCCTGGAAGTGGTATGTCATCCAATGAAAAATTTCTTATAGTTATGGAAACATACACTTTATCAGAAATGGAACTTGCTAGGTATTGTAGAGAACATGGATGCTACGTAGAGGCTGTTAAAAGGTGGCGTTCAAGCTGTTTAAATGCAAATAAAGCAACTCATCAATCCACAACTAGTATCGTTGAAGAGCTAAGATAAGAAAAAAAGAGGTCAAAAGAACTCTCTAAAGAGATTAGAATAAAAGACATGGCATTAGCTAAAACAACTGCATTATTGGTAATGAGAAAAAAGTCAAATGTGATTTTCTGAGAAGAAGAGGAAGATTAATAAATCTTAAAGACTGCAGATTAATATTAAGTTTAATTAGTGAAGCGATTCAAAATAGTGCTAGATTAATCCACTCATGTGAAGCTATTGATATCAGTAAGAGAATCTATGAAAAATGTTGCAAAGGCAATGAAATATCTGATGATAAAATGAAGGATGCAATACGTCCTGAACCTAAAAATAAACTTAGTAAGGGAGAGTACCAAAGTGTCTTAAATATAGTTACTAAATCGGAGTTTGTAGATTTGTCACCATAACAGATAGTTCCAGTCCTAGCAGACAGAGGAATTTATATAGCATCAGAATCTACATTTTATAGAATTCTTAGAAAAGAAAATATGCAGAACCATAGAGGAAGTGCGAAAGCACCTGAAAGAGTAAATCTACCAACCACTCATATAGCCTACGACCCAAACCAAGTTTGGACATGGGATATAACACTGCTTAACACATATACTAGAGAAATTTTTTTAAAACTATATATGTTCATAGATATTTATAGCAGGAAAATTGTAGGATGGGAAGTATTGAATAAAGAAAATGGCGATCTAGCCGCTAAGCTTGTGGAAAGAGCTTTAATATCTGAAAAAGCTGTAGAAAAAGCTTTAGTACTACACGGTGATCCAATGAAATCATTCACTCTTAAATCAAAGTTGGAGTTTCTTAGAGTTTTATCATCTTATTCAAGACCACGTGTCAGCAATGCCAATCCTTTTTCAGAATCGCGTTGAAGTATACACTAGGTTATCCTCAAGATGTCTTTAAGAACATTGAGGATGCTAGAGAGTGGTAGATACTTTTGTTGATTGGTACAATAATAAGCATTACCATAGTGATCTAAATTTTTTATCTCTAGTAGTAAGCATAGCGGAAAAGATGAAGAAATAATGGCTTACAGAAGAAAAGTTTATAATACCGCAAGAGAGAGGCATCCTCAAAGATTTAATAGAGGAATCAAAAATTGGGCATATCCTAGTGCTGTAGCACTTAATCCTACGGGAGATATAAAGGACAAGCTTAAAATACAGCTAATTTAAAATACTTAGTATTTTAAATTAGGGTGCCTTTCTGAAATGAAACTGTAAAAATTTTGAATAAAAGTTTCGTATGAAATTAGGGAAATAAAAACTTATGCGACAATATTATTGATAACTTCCACGGTTCACTAAATGGGTTCACTCCTGCTGAAGTAACCGGCATGAAAATTGATGATTTAAACAAGAACGCTTAGTTTGTAGCTGCCTAGCACTTTTATTAATATCTTTGATTAGTCTACATAAATCGTATTTGCCGTAGGTTTATTTTCCATACAATAAATTAAACAAACTTAAATAATTTTCAAAGACCGAATTAATCTATGAAATATTAAGCTGTTTTATAGTATCAGCTTAACAGAATCCAAACCTAACAAAACTGATTATTAAACAACCTTAAATAAAAATAACACTTTCAAAACAACTCATAAATACTTATAAAATATTGAGCTTGCTTTAAAACAGCCATTTAAATTTATCTTACTAATTTTCTTGTTAAGGTACCTATTCCTACCCCAATCATAATTACTCCAACTATCATCTCAGTATTTGCCACTATAAAAGAAGCCGGTATTGGCGTTTCATTATCAGATCCTAGTCCTGTAAATACCTCAACACTTATGTTTATACATTGATTCAATTGACTTAGAAATTCATTGAAGCTTTTTGGTAATCCTATACCCCACCAGTAACTAATTATTTGGTTTTGTGATGAATATCCAAAAGTCAAATACATAGTTGCAAAAATTAATATTAAAACTAAAGAGGTTATTAATGGATATAATATTCGCTCTCCATACCCACAGGTAAACCAATAAATATAAGATATTATTTTGGGTAATAGCTTTTTCAAACTCTTTCTTTGCATATTCTTACAAAGGTAGTAGTACTCTCCAAAATTATTCTTCAAATTATTTTCATTATATTTATCAGCAATGGTTTCATATACTTCATATATACCTTCATATTCATCCTTAGTTTTTTTCTTTGGCTGAATTTTGTCAAAAAAAGTTTTTGGATCCAGTTTGCTTTTTAACTTATCATTAAATTCTAAATCCTCAATGTAAGTTGATATTATTTTTCCTCCTGATAAATCCACATCAACTAAATTAATTCTTTTCATATAAGAATTTATAATTATAGCATTAGACATATCTGTAAGTTCAAAAGATGTATGTTTAAGTTCACATTCATCAAAAATTAAATATGTTATATTAGAACTTAAAAACTTACAATATAACTTACACCTTTCAAAGGTGCAAGATAAGTTATCCTCCTTATTTAAAGACGGTACATTATTAATTTCTTTTAAAACCATAGTGCAATTTTCGAAAACTACTCCTCCACCCCCAAAATCACACTCTATGAACCCGCATGCAATAAATGTGCAATTTTTAAACTTTATATTATAAAATTTACACTCTATAAACTCAGTACATACAATATTTTTATCAGTAATCTCTAAAAAATACCCCTCATTTTCAGTTGAAGAATTATTTATAGTTCTTTCTTTAATGCTTCTGAAACTATACTCTTCATCTGGTTGGATACTAATTTTGTTCTTATTATTTTTTATTTCACTAAATAGTTTCTTATTATTTTCTATTCTTTTATATAGCTCTTCCTTTCCCTTAAACACTTCTTCTTTAAAGTTTATATAAGGCATAAAAGTTCTCTCCTTTAAACATCTACTATTTTTTATACTAATACTACTTAGTATGATACCTTTATATAGGAATTACTCCTGTGCCTATATAGCTATTTTATTTTTCATCATCATCCTTAACTATCTGAGTTAATTTTATTACTCTTTAATTACAAGGCTGAAACAGTTTGATTCAAATTCTATTTCTTTATAATTTTAATTTTTTTCTTAGGCACCTGAAAATAAATAATAAGTCAAAGATGGGAAGTATATTTTGAGTTAGACAAGGAAACAGGTTCCGCAGATAGTAGCACTATCTAAGGGTTCTGTTGACGCAGTATAACACAAAATAGACGAGTATTCTGACTTACTTATTTTATGAAGATGCCTTACATAGATATGCTGCCATAATTGCTGTTGCTGGTACAGTTAGAATTATTCCTATAGTTCCCGATAACCCTTGAATCAGTTCGGTGCCAAGGATATCTAAATTCAGTAACCTATTAGCTGTCATACTGGAAGAGTATAATAAAATAAGTATGTTTATAGCTCCTCCTGCAAATGCTAAAATTAAAGTATTAGCCATAGTTCCTATTATATCTTTACCAATATTCATACCACTTTTAAATAGTGCTTTTATACTCATAGTTTTATCTATGGAACTTATTTCAAATATAGATGAGGATATTGACATAGCTACATCCATAACTGCTCCCAATGCAGACACAAGAATCCCTGCAAAAAATATACCCTTTATTTTTAGATTAGTCGTTTCTGCTATATACATTATACTTTCTACATCTGACATGTTTATTCCTGAGAGGTTTGTGGTTTCACCAAATATGTAGGCAAGTATTCCTGCTATTAAAACTCCTATTAAAGTTCCTAAGATAGCTGACAATGTTTTCTTATTTGTTCCTGATACTAGCACTAAGGTAATTGATGTACTTATTATAGCTATTATTATAGCTGATATTATAGGACTTACACCTCTTAGCATTAATGGTACCATCAAAAATATTACGCAAATCATTGTAAATAGTAATGCTACTATAGATTTTAAGCCTTTAAATCCTCCAACCAATACTATTACTAGTAAAAATAAAATAACCATAATAGATAAAGAAGTGCTTCTCTTAAAGCTAGATATAGCCACATCATTAAGCTTATTGTCTATAAAGTACATGGCAACTATTACCTTGTCACCTTTTTTTACTACAGTATTATATAGTCTACTTACATTATTAGTTATTTCATATTGATTTTCCACATAAGGGCCATTTAATATTTTTACTGATACTTGTTGATATCCTAGTTCTATTTCCTCTATATACTTATCATCTTGCAAATTTTCTTTAATAACATTTACTATTTCTGCTTCATAATATTCTACGCCAGCACTTAGCTTGTCCAACAAAAATCCATTAGTAAATATTAGTTTAGATGAAAAAACAATTAATATTCCTAATATAACGGTTACTGTTATTGTTATAATATCCTTCTTGTATTTATTTATATTCATTAATAACCCTCCTCTCACCTATTTTATTGTAAGGGGCTGTTTCAAACTTACTTTGAGTCAGCCCCTAAATTCAATGTCTATTTTTATTTTTTACTCTGCTCTGTACTCTCTCCTTTGTTTTTTCTCTTAAATAATAGAGTTACTCCTCCTCCAATTACTAAAACAGCTATAACTATTAGTACTATTGAAGAACTATCTCCTCCCGTTTGAGGTAAGTTTGAATTATTGTTTCCTGAATTACTTGGTTTGTTTGGTTTATTAGGCTTACTTGGATTTTCTGGTTTTTCGTTATCATCTTTACCTGGTGTTTCTTTATCTATTACAGTTACCTTTCTTGTCATAGTAGTATTATTTCCAGAGCTATCAGTTATGCTATAGGTTAAAACATACTCTCCAGCCTTACTTGTATCTACTGAACCTGTAATTACTATTTTTGAAGTTATATCTCCATCCTCTTTATCAGTAGCAATTACCCCTGATTTAGGATCAAAGCTATCTCCAACCTTTATTGTTATATTTTCAGCTCCATTAATCACTGGTTTTTCATTGGTTTCTTCACTTGGAATTAATATTATTTCTCCAGTATTTCTAACTCTAAGTCTTGCTCCTTCAGGATCCATTGAACCAAGTCCAATAGCTGATACTGTATCTCCAACTTTAATATTTTTATCCCATATTCCCTTTGTACTCTCATCTTTTCCATCCCATATATATCCTTCTACATATATCCTTGACTCTCCAGTGCCATCGTTAATATATAAATTAGATTTATCCATTCTAACTACCTTACCTTGCACCTGAATAAGCTTACCACCATTCTCAGCTATCATACTATTTCCTGTAGAAAGCTTTACTGGAGATATATCAACCGGGTTTTCATCAATAATTTGAATTTGAGCATCTTCATCCTTAACTTGAATTTCAAATTCACCCTGATATGCATCTACTGTACCTGTAACTCTAATTTTTTGTCCAACCCTTAATGGAGTTTTAGATACACCAAATATACAGATACCTCCTGTTTCATCTTCTATATACACTACTTCAAAGAAGGAATTTTTAGGAGTTACTGCCTCTGACTGAGAAGTTACTATACCTTCTATAGCAAACTCTTCTCCTAATAAATCAGGTACATTATCCTTATTTGCATCTATTCTAACATCTTTGATATTTACTTTTTCAGCTACCTTCTCTGGCATCATCCAACCCATAATATTTTTTACTATTTTAATATTTGAGTAAGATATTGCATTTTGCCCATCTGTTTCAAAGTCTGAGAAAAATGTATTACCAGCTACTACTACCTTACCACCATTACTTAGCTCTTCTGCTCCAATAACTGATACCTTTCCTTGTTCTACTGGTACGTTATCTTTAGCATTATCCGCATCGCTAGTAGTTGTAGTTTCATAACCCTTTACTAAGAAATCTACCTTCTCGCCCTTTGCTCCATCTGCAAGGACAACTGAAGCTCCACTATAGAAGCTATATTGCTCTTTTCCATCTTCGATACCGGATACTAAATTATATAATGGTGAACTGTATTTATTAAAGTATAACCTATAAGGTTGACCACCATTAGTAGTATTATCAATAACTTGGTCATCATTTATTCTAAGTTCTGTTCCTATAGCTTCAAGTAATGGATTAAGCTGCCTATCATTGCTATATTCACCTTCACCATCCTTATAGTCAGCAATAGTAGTTACTATTATATTTCCTCCAGCCTTTACATAATCAGCAATAGCCTTTATCTCACTTGTCTCTAACTTACTCTTAGTTAAGTTATATTCTGACTTATCAATACTCTGTGGATTTGTAAGAATAAATAAATCTACTCCCTTGAGAGTATCTGCAGTTATTGTCTCTTTATTTAAAGAAAGTATTGTATTTTTCTGTTGTAATAAATTTTTAAGAGAAGTATATTTTCCTGCATAATTTCCACTTACATATTGATTTACGTGAGCACCATCTATTACAACTCTATAAGTGTTTTCTGGATTTCTAACTTTGACTTTTACACTATTAGTAAATACTTTTTCACTGCCTTCATGATTTATTGTGGCTTTAGCATAAATTATATATTCACCTTGTTTAGTAGGTATCCAATCTATTTGAACATTCTCGGTTTTAGTTCCTTCCACTAAAGGAATAACTTTTTCATCTACTTTATTTTCTGTTTTAATTTCATTTACAAAGAACTCCACTTTAGCATCTTTTAAAGCCTTAGCTTCATTATTGTAAACTCCTACAGAAACTTGAACCTTTTCATTAGGTAAAGTTATTTCATTGTCTACAGTTACTGCAGTTAAACCAAAGTTACTACTATCACCAACCCATACTGGTGCTGTAACAGCTATATCCTTATCACCCTGCACTATCTTTAAATAGTAGTAGGTATATTCTGGAGACAATTCAAACTGCCAATCTACATTTTTAGAATTAAATTCTTTAGATACAACCTCAACTCCACCATTAGAAATAACTGATACTTTTTTTATAGTATCATCATCAGTTATATTAACTTTAAAATTTAGTTTATCTACTTCACCTAAGGAACTTCCCATTAGACTATCATTTATTGTGTAATCAACAATCATATTCTCATCTTCTGAAGCATATACATTTAAATTTCTTATAGAATCATATATATCTCCTCTAGAGTTATCTGTGGCTATAATTACTGTTCTTGCATTATTAGCTGTAAACCACTTGCCCTTATGATTATCTTGGTTATTAGTTGGTGCAACATGCCATCCTTTATCAAGCGCTCTTGTATAATATTCATAACTTGGAAAATAACCTGAACCTCTTATTGGCCCCTCGCCATTACCAACTTCCACTAAGTTTACAACCTTGTCTGTAGCCTCACTATAATAACCAAAGTCTGCAAAATCCCCAAAAGTCTTACCTGGATGATTTAATTGAGAAATTGACTGTGGTTGTGTTTGCAATGTATTGTAATAGTTTTGTAAATCCATGGCCTTATTTGATCTGGTTTCAAATCCTGGTGTATTAAAGGTGTTTATATGACCCCACCCTCCAGTAGAACCTGACCAAGTCATTTCATATCCATATATAGCTGTAAAATCATCTTCTTTATTATATTTATCCGCTGTAACCTGAGCATTTGTCCAAGCTTTGCTAGCTGAACCGTCTGCTAAAGAAGCTGCTGTATCATTATCAAACCAGTTTGAGTGATCTGTTACTGCATAATAGTCAGCTCCATGATTCTTAGCCCAAGAATAAGCTTCATCTAAAGAACCTGTTCCATCTGAAATATTAGTATGTGAATGAAGTTGTCCGAAGTAGTGACTTAACTTACCTTTTTTGAAAGTCCATTCTTTACTTGAATAATTTCCCAAGATATCTTTAGCTTCAATCTTTACTCTGTGACTTCCATCGTCTAAATCAGTAGTAGGTTTGTATAGAATAGATGTTGAAGTTATTGTAGCTTTTGAAGTTACATCTTCACCATCAAAGAACATTTTAATAGAATTTTTATCTACTCCTGTCCTATCTTTTATTGAAGCCTTTATTTCAGGTCTTGCTACATCTCCAATACCTACACCACTGTCTGGCACTAAATCATATATTTGGGGTCCAACTATATCTTCATTAGTTACTTCTACATTAAATATCCCCTCTTGCGGAATTCTTGTAGTATTAATTCCATCCTCAGCCATAAGATAATATTCTATACCCTTCAAATTCAGTTCTTCTTTAGATATTAATGCCATGTAATTTCCTTGTTCATCTTTAATCATATTTATAGCCTTAAAGACTTCTTCTCCCTTAATTCTATAGTTTAACATTGCACTTTTAACTTCTTTATTATCTTCAATAGAAGCTGTTATTTTGAGATCTTCCTCTATTGATGCTTTAAGAATTGGTTCATGTTTTATTATAGGCCCTTCAGTATCAGGAGCTTCTACCTTTGTAAAGGTACAAGATGAACCATATATTTGTACAGTTGTGTTGTATTTCCCCATAGTTCCTTTAACGTTAACTAAGTCACCAGTAACTACATTTATATCAGAAGGTACATAGTATATGTCTAACTTATCTTCTCCTTGAGTTAAGGTCTTAGCTGTAACATCTATAACTGCATTAGTTATTTCCACATATTTTGAGTCATGTTTTCCTGTTAATAACTCTTTTATAGTATAAATTCCTGCAGTTGGCATACCACTATTAGATATAACCTTAATATCACTAGCTTGAAGTTGAGCTAATCCTTTAAATGTATCTCTGGTACCTTTAACTTCAACTAAGGCTCCATTAACTGCAGCACTTAAATCTATCTTAGTAGAGTTATTTGATATTGCAATTGCACCTGTAGCATCTTGAATGTGAAGGGTTTTATTTCTATCATTAAAGGAAACTATTCCCCTAACTACAGCTTCAACCCCATTAGTTAAATCTCTAGCTGATGATATAGTTATGACCTCTGAAGTTGGTGGATCTATTGGTGGTTCCCCTGGATCTGTAGTTCCTCCTCCAATACAAGAAATTTCTATATCATCTATAGCTAAGTTACCTGATCCTTTATTGAAAGTAAATCTTATAGCTGTAACTCCCTTTTCTAAAGAAACTGAAAAGGTACTTTCACTCGTAACTGTAATATCTGGTCCTTTTATCTCTTGCCACACATCATTAACTTTAACTTCTAATTTTAAAGTTGAAGTTATAGGACCATTCCCAACTTGTCCCTTATACCAAAAACTCAAAGTTCCTGTTGAAGATAAATTGAATACTGGTGTTTCTAAAGTTTCAGTACTACTTCCACTCAATCGTCCAAATCCTAGTGAAGGTTTTGTTTTACCATAATTCCCATTTGTGTCATATCCGTCTAATACAGTAGCTTTTTCCCCATTTCTTGTAATTGTCCATCCTTCTCCTTCTGGTTTTACATTCTTTCTAGCTCCTGTAAAACCTTCTGAAAGGAGTATTGTTGTATCTTCATTATTATTAATAGTTCTTTCTACTGCATAAACATTTATACTTGGCATCACAATATAAGTTACTAAGAATAATAATGCACTAATTAGGCTTAAAAGTTTATTTTTTTTCTTTCCCAATTAACTGCCCCCCTTACAATATTTTATAATAATTATAACATTATATGTATATTATTTAAATTATTGTAATAAAACATTTAATCTTATATTATTCTATAAATTAACTATTTTTTCGAATTTATAAATATTTTTTATCAACTAATCAGTAAAATATGTAATTAAATAATCTAATTAATAAAATATTATCAATAAGATTGAATAAAAATAAGGCTATTTCAGTCAGTTGAGATAGCCTTATTTCTATATGCAAAATTTATATCTGTACTTTTATTATAAATTTTATTTTACACCCTTTTCTTTTCTGTAAATTTAGATATTACCATGGTACAAACCGTGTTACCTGCAGAATTTAATAAGGTTGCTGGTGCATCAATTATAGTTGCAATAACTAACATTATTGCTAAAGCCTCTGGAGGAAATCCAAATATACTTAATATTAGCATCTCGCCAATGGAACCACCTACTGGTATAGCACCAACAACAGCTCCTACTAGTAATCCCACCATGAAAATAATAGTTAAAGTTCCCAAGCTATTAATGTCTCTTCCGAATATCGCAAATAAAAACATTATCTTATATATTCCACCTATCACTGAACCATCCTTATGGATATTTACACCTAAAGGCATAACTATATTAGCTAAGGAACTAGATACTCCCATATTTTTAGCTGCCTGGATATTTACTGGAATACAGGCTGCACTAGAACATGTAGCTAATGCTGTCACTGATGGTCCTGTGGAATTTCTCCAGAAAGCTTTTATGCCTTCTTTCCCCCCTGCTATATAGGCATAGAAAGTAAAGAATATAATAAAATATACTATAGATACTATCAAATATAGTACAAACACCTTTGCATATCCACTTAATATTTGACTTCCTAATTGACCAACTACGTTGGCAAAATATGCTGCTAATCCTATTGGAGCATAATACATTATTATATTTATCACCTTATTTACTACTATAGCCCCACTACTTAAAAAATTAGAAAACTCCTTTCCTTCTTCTTTTGCTAACATAGCTCCAAAACCTATAAGCATAGAAAATATAATAAGTGCCAATAGGTTACTTCTAGATAACAACTGTGAAAAATCACCTACAGTAATACTAGAAACTATTTTTTCTAAAAATCCTACTTGCTCCCTAGGTACAACTTGAGCACTATTCATTAACTCTGTAAACATAGATGAATTTAGTCCCTGTGCAGGATTAAAAATTTTGAAACTAGTTACCCCTATTACTCCTGATATAATAGCCGTACATGCAAATACTACTATGGTAATTGCAAGTATCTTTCCTAATTTTTTTGAGCTATCCATATTGGCTATAGCCGATGAAATACTAAAGAATACTAATGGTATCAGTATTGTAAATATTAAATTTAGAAATATTGTTCCCAGTGGTGCAAAAATACTTGCCCTTTCTCCCATGATCAACCCTATAACTCCACCTATAATAACTGAAATTATTAAAAACATCGAGGACTTATAATTCTTTAAAATCTTCATTTTTCCTCCTCCTTAAATAAAATAATATAATTAGTAATTTAATTTTCATATATGTTATAATCTTATTATATTCAATACTATATACAATAAATATTGAATATACTGTTTAAAACATTGCAAAAACTGCTTTTTAATAATATGATAAATGAAGTATATTTAGTTTTGGAGGTATCTTTATGGATAACACATATTCAAGTAACAAATCTGGATATCTTAATAAAGACTTTCAGCTTTTTCATATAAAGGACAAAAAAAATCAAGAATTCGAGTTTCATTATCATGACTTTAATAAAATAATAATCTTTTTATCTGGAAAAGTTACTTATTTAATTGAAGGGAAGGCTTATTATTTAAAGCCTTGGGATATTCTACTTGTAAACAATCATGATGTGCACAAGCCTATTATCGATTCTAATGAGACCTATGAACGTATAATTATTTGGGCTAATTCAGGTTTTATTGAAAATCATAATTATGAAGGTTGCGATTTATCAACTTGCTTTAAACTAGCAAAAGAGAAGAGTTTTAATTTAATAAGACTTGAAGATAAATTTCAAAATAACCTTAAAAATATCATATCTTCCTTAGAAGGATCATTTAACTCTCAAGATTTTGGAAGTAAACTTTTAGGCAACTCTCTCTTTATTCAACTAATTATATATCTTAACAGACTTTATCTTGATAAAACTTATATTACTACTAAGGATTCTTTAAAATACGATAAACAAATTGAAGAAATTTTAAAATATATAAACAATAACCTATCACAAGATCTATCCATTGAACTTATATGTAAGGAATTCTTTATAAGTAAATATTATTTAATGCATAAATTCAAAAATGAAACTGGGTATACTCTTCATAACTATATAATTCAGAAGAGATTATTTATGGCTCAAGAACTTATAAAATCTGGTGAGCCAGTAACTAAGGTTAGTTCCCTCTGTGGATTTAAGGATTACTCTAGTTTTCTACGTAGCTTTAAAAAGCTCTTTCACAAATCACCCCGAGAATATATAAATGCAATAAAATAAGCTGTCTCAAAATAAACTACTTCTGAGACAGCTTCTTAAAACACAATTTAACTATTTTATTTCATTTCCGTTGAAATCTTTAAATTCAGGCTTATTTTGAGGATCTCCAACATTGTTTTGATTCTCATGAAGCTTTTGTCTTCTTTTTCCCTTCTGAGCTGGATTGTTAGAACCTGATTTCCTCTTCATAATAAACACATCCTTTCCTTAAATAGTTTCTACTTTTTTTAAGGTTTTATGTGTTTAAATTAAGTGTTATCGCATCCAAGCCCCAGCCAAGGTAATTAGACCACTTCTTATTTCATAAGTTTTTTTACATTACTTAGATTTTTATTATTAAAAGGTGGAAAAACTATTGGAATATTTATTTTAGTAGTTTTTCTTACAACGCTTCTTCTATGAGAAAATGTCTTAAAGCTTTCTTTGCCATGATAAGCTCCTATACCCGAATTTCCAACTCCTCCAAAAGGCAACTCCGGATTAGCTAAATGAGTTATTGTGTCATTTATACAAGCTCCACCTGAAGAAATTTCTTCCAAAACCTTTTTCTCTACTTCATAGTTTTCAGTAAATAAATACAGAGCTAATGGCTTTGATAGTTTCTTAATTTTCCCTATTACCTCATCTAAATTACTAAAGCTTATAATTGGAAGAATAGGTCCAAAAATCTCTTCTAACATAGCTGCACCTTCCCATGAAGCATCTATAAGTGTAGGTTCAATATATCTTTTTTCTCTATTTACTTTTCCACCATATATTATTTTATCTGCCTCTTTATCTAATATGTTTTTAAGCCTTATGAAGTGTCTATCATTAACAATTCTTCCGTAGTCTTTACTTTCCATAGCATCCTTACCATAGAAGCTTTGAATTTGCAATTTTAATTCCTTAATTAATTCATCTTTCACCTTGTTATTTACTACTACATAATCCGGTGCTACACAGGTTTGACCTACATTTATAGTCTTGCCCCAAATTATACGCTTAGCTGCCACTCTAATATCTGCACTTTCATCTACAATTACAGGACTTTTCCCCCCTAATTCTAAAGTAACAGGAACTAGGTTTCTTGCAGCAGCTTCCATTATTATTTTCCCAACTTGAGCACTCCCTGTAAAGAAGATATAATCAAAGGTACCATTAATCAATGAAGTGTTAGTTTCTATTCCACCTTCCACTGAGCGTATATATTCCTTAGGGAAGGTTTCAGTAATCATTTCTGTAATTACTCTTGATAAATTGGGCACATTTTCAGATGGTTTTAATACTACACAATTTCCAGCAGCAATTGCTCCCACCAAAGGTTCTATCAAAAGTTGAAATGGATAATTATAAGGTCCTATAATTAGAACCATTCCATAGGGCTCTGAAATTATAAAACTTTTTGCAGGAAATAAGTACAAAGGCGTTTTTACCTTTTCTTTCTTTGCCCACTTCTTTAAATTCTTTATAGTGTGACTAATACTACTTAATACAAAGCCTACCTCTGTAGTATAAGATTCAAACTCACACTTTCCTAAATCTTTATATAATGCCTCATATATTTTATATTCATACTTTTTTATAGCAGACTTTAAACTTCTTAATTGATTAATACGAAAATCTATATCACGACTTTTCTTTGATTCAAAAAACTTATAGTGATCTTCTATAATTTTATCTACATCAATTGAACTTAATTCCATAAACCTAATCACTCCTTATTATACCTATTTCAATAACTATATTTTATACTATTTTTACATATTATACTACATAGTTCCATAGCAAAGACCTACTTAAAATTTTTATTTTTAAGTAGGTCCTTCAAAGGGATAATTTATTTCAAACAGCTTAAGGATTTATAATTTAAAAATATTTAATATAATAAATATTAAAATTTTTAAAATTTATCTTATATAACTATTTAAAATTTTACCTAGGATACTATTTAAATATTTACCTAGAGAACTATATAAATATTAAAATAGTTAACTAGTTGCTTACGCCATGCGGGTTTAAGAGTTTTTCATATCTTTATATCCCATAAATACAATCCATACATAGGCTAAAGTCTTAGGTATCATAAGAATTCCTATGCTCGGTAAAGTATTTGACCATAGTACAACAGGAATATAGAATCCAAAGGATAAAATTATTGCAATAGGCATACATTTAAAGCCTTTATCATTGTTTTCTTTAATTTTATTATGGAAAATCCATATGATTATAAGTCCTATTAGCGCAAAAGGAATGTTACGATATATTCCCCAGGAAACTGGAGCATTATATGATAACCATTGGTTTTGTTGGAATGCACATAATATAATCCTAACAATAGCTAATCCATAAATAATATTAGTTAAGCCTTTTTTATCTTTGATATCATAACGAATTCTCCATATATGATATAGAACTACATAAAATATAGTCATTGTAATAGATGTAATTAGTTTTCCTACTCCTAAAGCCGCAGCATTAGCTTCTAAACCAGTGGTAAGTAATCCATAAGCCCTTGGAACTAGATGAAATGCATCTCCACATCCTAAAATCACTGCCATAATTCCAAATAATCTATATTGTTTATTTTGTCCACTTTTTTTAATCATAATAATTCCCATTATTATAACTGTAGAAAGATAAAAAATATCAAAAAGTGTTTCCATAATTCCTTGCATAATATATCACCTCACATTTTATTTGAACATTGTTCATTTCAAAGGTATATAAAATGCCATACGTTAGTACAGCATTATTGTTTAACTTTATTTTAAATAAATAATTCTCTTTAGAGCATCCATAAAAAAAGTTATATCCTCTTCTCTAGCTTTAAGCATAGCTAACATGTTACTAAAAATAAATTTAGCCATCTTCTCCTTAGTTAAATTATCAGTCCAAGTTTCATCACTAATAATGTCCTGTGAATCTAAAATAATAACTATACTTTTACAAACCTTTTCGAAAAACTCATGTTCTCTTTTTCTTCCTAGAGATTTTTCGCTACTACTTAATAAAGATAACTGCTCAATCCAATTTTCTTGAAATTTACCTAAGTAAACAAAAAGATTATTATATAATAGCTCTATCTTTTCAAAAATATTTTTTTCTCCTTTTAAACACTTATGAAAATCATTAAATGCTTCTCTCCAAAAATCTTCAACCACTGCCACCACTAATTCACTTTTTGTGGAAAATGAATTATAAACTGTACCTACTGAAATTTTACATCTACTGGCTACAGCCCTTATATTTATTGCTGAAATTCCTTGCTCTAAAGCAATTTCTTTTGCTCCTTCAAGTATAACCTCTCTTGGGTTTTCTGAGAACTTATTCATTATATCTACTCCTCATTTGAACTATGTTCAAGTTGATTATATATCAAGTTTTTTTATAGGTCAATATGTGTTGCTATTTTAACCTAACTGATTGAAGCAAAATGCTCCTTAATATAAGTTAAGAATTTCCCTATAACTATATTATAATCTAGAGTTATGAATAAAAACATACTGTTTCTACTTAAAATTTCCCCAAAATTTCTTACACCTACTAAAACGGGTAATCAAAATTAAAGATTAATTTAAATTATTGTACTATAATAAATATCTATAGCTTAGATGGCTATTATTTTTGATAAATATACTCAACTTGCTATATAATACATATAAGAGAAAAATAATTAAGTTTATTTATATTAGGTTTATGTTAAAATTAGAAAGTGATGTGATATTATGGCTAAAACTACTTTTAAGGGTAGTATTATGCTAAATCCTGTTCCAGCAGTAATGATAACTAGTAGAAATTCTGAAGGAAAGGATAATGTTTTTACTGTAGGTTGGATAGGTACAGCTTGTACTAAGCCACCTATGATTACAGTTGCTATTCGTCCTGAAAGATTATCCTATGAATATATAAAAGAAAGTGGTTCCTTTGTAGTAAATCTAGCTTCTAGTAATCTAGTTAAAGCTGTGGATTACTGTGGAGTTAAAAGTGGAAGAACCAATGACAAGTTTAAGGATATGAACTTGTCTCTCAGTGAAGCTAAGGATATTTCCTGTGGTATTATTAATCAATGTCCCGTTGCCTTTGAGTGTGTAGTAAAATCTATAACTCCCCTAGGTACCCATGATTTATTTTTAGCTGAAATAGTTAACTGTCATGTGGAAAATACACTTATCGATGAAAAAGGGAAAATTCACTTTGATAAAGGAGACCTACTTTCATACTCTCATGGTGAATACTTTAGTTTAGCTCCTAAGCCTATTGGAAAATTCGGATATTCTGTGGCTAAAAAAACTACTATTAAACTTAAAAATAAAGGCATAAAAAAACATAATGAAACCACAAAAACTACAATAGTGGAGAAAGAACAATTACATAATAAAAAAAATATTAAGAGTAATAAACCTAAAAAAACTAAAACTAAAAAAAGAACTCGTATATAAGAAATATCTTTAATATGAAAGGTGCGATGTTTAATGAACTTTATAAAGGTTGGTTCTGCTTGTCCTATTACTAAGGTAGCAGATGTTGACTTTAACTTAAATGAAATAAAAAAATGTGTTGAAAAAGCCATAGAAGAACAAGTTAAAATTTTAGTTTTTCCTGAATTATCTATAACCTCCTATAGTTGTGCTGATTTATTCTTTCAACAAAAACTACTAAAAAAAGCAGAAGTAGCTATTGAAAATCTTTGTGTATTTTCTGAAGGAAGAGATATCTTATTTGCTGTAGGTGCTCCATTTGAATATGATGATGTGCTTTATAATGCAGCTTATCTTATCTTTAATGGTAAAGTTTTAGGTATTGTTCCAAAAAGTTACTTACCAAATGCTTCTGAATTCTATGAAAAACGTTGGTTTAGCAGTGGTCTTAATATAACTTCTAGAATAGTTAAACTTCCTTTCCAAGACAATATATATTTTGGAACTAACCTAATATTTAGAAGTGGTGATATTAGTATTGGAGTTGAAATTTGTGAAGACCTTTGGGTTACTATTCCACCAAGTAGCTTCTTATCTTTAGCTGGTTGTAATGTACTATGTAATTTATCTTCATCTAATGAGTTAGTTAGCAAGGCTGACTATAGAAGAGCCTTAATTAAAAATCAAAGTGCTAGATGTATGAGTTCCTATATCTATTCTTCTAGTGGAGTCTTTGAATCTACTACTGATGTATTATTTAGTGGCCATCTTTTAATCAGTGAAAATGGTGGAATCTTATCTGAAAATGAAAGATTTAATCGCGAAAATGAAATTATTACAGCAATTATTGATGTAGATAAATTAAAGGCTGAAAGATTAAAAAATATAAGCTTTAGAGATAATAAAGTGTTAATTCCTTTTAATATGGAAACTATATACTTTGATTTTAATAATATAGCTATTAATAATTTTGATAAATATATAGATAAACTTCCTTTTGTACCTAGTAATCCTCTTGAAAGAGATAAACGATCTAAAGAGATATTTAATATTCAAACTTCAGCTCTTGCTAAAAGATTTGAGCATACTGGCTTAAAGAAGGCAGTTATAGGAATTTCTGGCGGTCTTGATTCTACTCTAGCTCTTCTAGTGGTAGTAAAAACCTTTGATATGTTGAAAATGCCTAGAGAAAATATTGTAACCATTACTATGCCTGGTTTTGGTACTACAGATAGAACATATAATAATGCCTTAGATCTTTGCAAGTATCTAGGTACAGACTTAAGAGAAATAAATATTGTACCTGCTTGCCTCCAACATTTTAAAGATATTGGTCATCCTGTAGAGCAACATGATGTAACCTACGAAAATGTTCAAGCAAGAGAAAGAACACAAATTCTTATGGACCTTGCTAATAAAGAAGGTGGACTGTTAATTGGGACAGGGGATTTATCTGAGTTAGCTCTTGGATGGTGTACTTATAATGGAGATCATATGTCCATGTATTCTGTAAACTGTTCTATTCCAAAAACCCTTGTGAGATACCTAGTAGATTATGTGGCTGACCATGAAAGCACTCCTGAGATAAGTAAAATCCTTATTGATATTTTGGATACCCCTGTAAGTCCAGAGCTACTTCCTAAGGACAAAGATGGAAACATTACTCAAAAGACTGAAGATATTGTAGGGCCTTATGAACTTCACGATTTCTTCCTATACCATTTCATGAAGCATGGTGCTTCTAAGGAACGTATAGAATTCTTAGCTAAGGCTGCATTTAAGGGGATATATGATGACGAAGTAATTAGTAAATGGCTTAATAAATTTATGACTCGATTCTTCACTCAACAATTTAAGCGTTCAGCTCTACCTGATGGTCCTAAGGTTGGCTCTATAAGCCTTTCTCCAAGAGGAGATTTAAGAATGCCATCAGATGCTAGCTATAACGGATTTCTTTAACTTTAAAAATATAATTAAATACCACTGGTAATTGTCTATTTATTACCAGTGGTCCTTAACTTAATATGTAAAATATTAAATTATAGTATAACTTAATAATGAAGATAATTAGAGATATTAATTTATGCTTATCTATAAATATCTACAATGAGACCTGATATTTCATCTATAGTGCTAGCTATATCTAAGTTTTCTCGTTCTTCATTAAGTAGCATCTGTGTTAGTTCTTCTAATTTATTGTCAATAGTCTCTACTGTAACAAAGTATTGAGTTTGCCAAAAGCTTATATCCTTTTTTATGGAATACATAAATGAAAGTACTGATTCTAGATATTCTTTTATTTCTTTTTTATAAGCTCTAACATCAGCATAGCACTTTGAAATTACAAGTCTGCTACCTTTAGATTTTATATTTTTAAGCATTTTCTTAAGATCTTCTTCTGACTTTTGCTCTCTAGCAAAGCTAAAATTTTTAGAGAAGTCCTGTTTGTTATTTACAACTTTACTTTCTCTTTGTATTGGAGTATTTCTTCCTACTTTTGATATCTCCATGTGAACACCCCCTTGTCCTTTAATTATATTATAAATAAGGTTAAGGATTTTAGCTATATTTTCTTACTATTTACAGATTAAATTAATTTAGGAGGCAATTATGAAAACTTTAATTAATATGTTTATAACCTTCTTTAAGATAGGTGCCTTTACCTTTGGTGGTGGTTATGCCATGATTCCACTTATTGAAAGAGAAGTTGTAGATAAAAACCATTGGATAGACAAAGATGAATTTATAGATATAATAGCTATATCTCAAAGCTTTCCTGGAGCCTTAGCAATAAATAGCTGTACCTTCATTGGATACAAAATTAATGGAATTCTAGGAGCTATCTTAGGACTTTTAGGTGTAGCCCTTCCCTCTTTTATCATTATAGTAATTATAGCTATGGCCTTCAGTAAATTCAGAAACCTTTATGTCATTGAACTTATCTTTAAAGGCATCAATGCTGCCGTTCCCCTTCTAATTTTAGTAGGTGTAAATAGCTTGGCAAAGGTTTTAGATAAAACAGCTGTTAATATAATTATTGTAATAGTCACTGTAATTCTTAGTGTATTTATGAATATTAATCCTGTATATTTAATTCTTATTGCTGCTGTATATGGAATATATATTAATAGAAATCACCACATTGATAATTATAAAAATACAAAGGAGGAAAATTAGATGCTATTACTAAAGCTATATTTAGCCTTTCTTAAAATTGGAACCTTCGGCTTTGGTGGTGGATACGCTATGCTTCCTTTAATTCAAAAGGAAATTGTGGACAACAATGCTTGGCTATCTCAAACAGATTTCATGGATATCATAGGTATATCTCAAATGACTCCTGGTCCTATAGCTATAAATGCTGCAACCTTTGTAGGCTATAAAACTGGCGGAATTCTAGGAAGTGTTCTATCTACACTAGGGGTTGTCACTACCTCCTTCATACTCATATCCTTTGCTAATTACTTCTTTAATAAATTTAAAAATTCAAAGATACTAGCTCATGCTTTAAAAGGAATGAGACCTGCTCTTATTGGACTTATAATCTCTGTATTTATAACTCTTAGTTATGAATCCTACAGAGATTTAAACAGTTTAATAATAGCAGCAATTATTGGTTTTCTACTTTATAAAACTAAAATTCATCCTATATTAATTATTGTTATTGCAGCATTATTAGGTATATTATTCTATGGAATGATACCTAATTTGTTTGCTAAATTTTAATAAAAAATATCTTGTAATTTATTAGTACATCCCTTATAATTTATATATAAAATATAATTACATATGAGGGAGTAATTAGTAGGATTATCCTATGGCAATGTCAACATCTTGGCTTTAAGTCTGGCTTTGCATTAAATAATGAGACTCATGTATAGTGCTTACGCTATATATGAGTCTTTTCTTTTTACATACATTACCTACATATGTGATTATGTTTTTGCAAATATTAATAAAAGAATATCTTTTATTAAATTTCAGTAAGTTTTACTAACTAAATCTTAGATTTAGAGTATGGCTTAACACTATTAATTATGAGGTGATTTTATGTATTTTAATGACTCTATTGACGATGTTATAGGTAAGTTTAACACCAACCCAGATACTGGTCTTACTTCATCTCAAGTTGAGGAAATTAGGTCCAAGTATGGGTCTAATAAACTGGCATCAAAAAAGAAAAAAACTAAAGTCCAACTATTCTTTGCACAACTAAATGATATTCTAATTTATATCCTTATAGTTGCAGCCATACTATCTGTAGTTGTAGGAAAGGAAATAAGTGATGCAATTATTATCGGTATTGTTATTTTAGTTAATGCAACAGTTGGAATGATTCAAGAGTCTAAAGCCGAGAAGGCCCTTGATGCATTAAAGGAATTATCAACACCAAAGGCTATAGTAAAGCGTAATGGAGAATTAGTAGAAATTCCTTCAGAGGAAGTAGTACCTGGTGATGTAATTATCATCGATGCAGGTAGATTTATTCCTTGTGATATCCGTCTTATAGAAAGTGCTAACCTTAAGGTAGAAGAATCTGCCCTTACTGGTGAGTCTGTTCCTGTAGACAAGGATGCAAATCTTATCCTTGAAGATGAAAAAGTATCTCTTGGTGATAAAAAGAACATGGTATTTATGTCTACCTTAGCTACCTATGGTAGAGCTACAGGTATAGCTGTAGCTACAGGTATGAATACTGAAATTGGTAAAATAGCTAAAATGCTTGATGAAGGTGAAAATGAGCTTACACCTCTTCAAAAGAAACTTGAACAACTGGGAAAAGTTTTAGGTATTGCTGCTATTGGTATCTGTGCTATTATGTTTGCAGTAGGTTTATTACAAGATAGAGCTGTTACTGATATGTTCATGATTTCTATCAGCCTTGCTGTTGCGGCTATTCCTGAAGGTCTTGCTGCTATTGTAACTATCGTTCTTGCTTTAGGTGTTCAAAGAATGATAAAGCAAAATGCTATTATTAGAAAATTACCTTCTGTAGAAACTCTAGGTTCTGTAAATATTATATGCTCTGATAAAACTGGTACATTAACTCAAAATAAGATGACAGTAGTTAAATACTTTACAGATAATAAACTAAAAGAAGTTAAGGAGTTTAACATAAATAATGATGGTGAAAAACTTTTACTTGAAAGCATAGTCCTTTGTAATGATGCTACTTCTACGGCTACATCAAAAACTGGAGATCCAACAGAAATAGCACTTTTAGATATGGGAAATATGTTTAATGTATTTAAAGAAGAGTTAGATAAAACTCATAAAAGAGTTGATGAAATACCTTTTGATTCTGACAGAAAACTAATGACTACGGTAAACTCTTATGAAGATAAATTTAATGTAATGACTAAGGGTGCTACTGACAATCTTATTAATATATGTACTTCTGCTTATATTAATGGTGAAGTTGTACCTATGACCGAAGACATTAAAAATGGTTTCTTAAAAGTTGCTACAGCTATGTCAGACGATGCTTTAAGAGTTCTAGGTGCTGCTTTTAAAACTGTTAACTCTACCCATGTAGAAGTTGATGAGTTGGAAAAGGATTTAACCTTTATTGGTCTTGTTGGTATGATAGACCCTCCTAGACTAGAGGTTAAAGACTCTATAGAAATTTGTAAAACTTCTGGTATAAAAACTATAATGATTACTGGTGACCACAAAAATACAGCCTTTGCCATTGCTAAGGAACTATCTATAGCAGAAGATATAAACCAAGTAGCTAGTGGTGCTGACATAGATAACTTAACTGATGAAGAACTTGCAAGTAGATGTGAAAATCTAAGAGTTTTTGCTAGAGTATCTCCTGAGCATAAGGTTAAAATAGTTAAAGCCTTTAAATCTAGAGGAAATATTGTATCTATGACTGGCGACGGAGTTAATGATGCTCCATCCTTAAAGGCTGCTGATATTGGTGTAGCTATGGGTATCACAGGTACTGACGTTGCTAAAGGTGCCTCTGACATGGTATTAACAGATGATAACTTCTCTACCATAGTAGCAGCTATTGAAGAAGGTAGGAATATATTTAATAACATAAAAAAATCTGTAATATTCTTAATTTCTTGTAATGCTGGTGAGATTGTTACTCTATTCTTTGGTATTCTCTTTGGATGGGCTGCACCACTTAATGCAACTCATATATTATGGGTTAATCTTATAACAGACTCCTTCCCAGCTCTTGCCCTTGGTGTAGACCCTGGTGATAAGGATGTTATGAAACATAAACCAAGAAGTCCTAAGGATAGTTTATTTAAAGGTTCTTTATTTACTCTTTTATTTAATGGTGTTTTGATTGGTATATTAACCCTCATAGGTTTCGTTTACGGAGTTAACAAATACGGAGCTGATGGAGTTACTCTTGCTAATATAGCTAACAATCCTGAAGCTTTAATGCATGCTCAAACAATAGCCTTTGTAGTTCTTAGTGGAACTCAACTAATTCATGCTTTAAATATGAGAAGTTCAGATAAATCCATATTTAAAATTGGTTTGTTCTCAAATATGTATTTAATCTATGCAATGGTTGTTGGTATATCATTACAAATGGCAGTTATTTATATACCACCAATTGCTAGAATGTTTAATGTAATACCTCTTACTTTAGCAGATTGGGGACTTGTTATTGTTCTAAGTTTAATACCTTTAGTTATAAATGAAATAATTAAACTATTTATCAAAGATAAATAAAAAAAGACAAATTTCAATAAAATAACAAGTAACTCATAAAGGACTGTATTAACGCCTTTTATGAGTTACTTTTAAATTATAATACATTTTAATTACTTCTTCACTTATATACAAATTTATACAATAAGAAGAGATTTATGACGTAAATTTGTTGTTACTTTTTATATTTTATTATTGTATTCATACATATTATGTTATAAAATATAATTAATTACTGTGAATGTATTTTAAATATATACCAATATTCAACTTGTATTTACATATAAACAATATTTTATAAAAAGCAACTGTTAATTATATACTTTTTTAAGATACATTGTGCATTAAAATAATTCTCAATTTTATCTTGTTCATAATTGTAAAGCTTAATATAAATTTTAAAAGGAGTGAATTTTATGAAAACTAAACTTACTAAAGGTATAGTATTTTTATGTGCACTAACTTTAACTGCTTTTATTGGAATTTCAATTTTAAATGAAAATGATCCCGGGCCACTTGGTAAAAATTTCGTAATTATTAAAAACTTATAATTATTGACTGATTAAATTTTAGTTATATCTATAATAAAACTTTATTATAGATATAACTAAAAAAACTAATTGTATAATAAGCAAATAGGAAATATAATACATATAATGGAACTAATTATGCATTGCCTTTACATATAATTACCTATAAAATATAATTGATTGCATTTATTTAACTAAGGAGGTGAAGGATTTGTATTTCTTAAGTCCTGGAAAAAGATTAAAAGCTCTCAGACAACAATTAAATATTAAACAAGTAGAACTAGAAGAAATCGGTGTTTCTAGAAATTATATTAGTATGGTTGAAAGCGATAAAAGAAATCTTACTGGAGTAACCTTAGCAAATTATCTTAAGTTTATGCAAAACAAAGCTGATGAGCTTGAAACTAATATAAATTTAGATGTAAATTATCTACTTCTTCCTGAAAAAGAAGAAGCGCGAAACTATTGTAATGTGAAATTAGATTCTGTCTTAAGTCACAAAAATTTAGATGAAGTTATAAAAATAGGTGAAAAATATAAATTAGAAGATATACTTTTAAAATCTTACTTATTAAAGGGGAATTTACTATATGAAGAAAAATCATATAATACTGCCTTTGTATATTACTATAAAATACTAGAAATTCATAATGATAATAAAGATAACAGTAATAAATCTTTTGCATATATTAAGCTTTCTAAATGTAAGATTATGACTCTGTCCTATGAAGAAGCTCTCACATATTTATTTAAAGCCTATTCCTATTGTAAAGAGTTTAATGATGATGATAATCTTAAAAATTGTTTATATAATATAGCTCTTGCATATAAAAAGTCAAGTGAATATGATAATGCTCTTATATATATAGATGAGTTGCTAAATATATGTGATTGTGATACTAATATACGCTTGTATATAATTAGCATTATCTTAAAGTGTAATTGTTATCTTAACAAAAAAGATTACTCTCTTGCATTAACTATATATTTTGATATTCTAAATAACTTTAGTGAAAATATTGGAATTTATTTAGGAATGATTTACAATAACATAGGATTGATTTATTGTGAATTAAATGAAATAGATAAATCTATTGACTATTTTAATAGATCAATTAGCTTTAGAAAAGTACATGATATTGAACAACTAAATCGTAGTATTATAGATATGTCTTCTGCATATGTAAAAGAAAATTCATATGATAAGGCTATAGAACTATTGTATGAAGGTATAGCTTTATCTGAGAAATATTCTGATGCAGAGTTTTTAATAAGAGGCTACTCTATATTGGAAGAAATTTATATAAAATTAAATGATAATAATAAACTTGAAGAAATATATCTTATATTAATAGAAATTTTTAAAGATGCAGATTTAGTTAAAATTTTAAATATCTATATTAAATTATCTCTACTTTATATAGAAATGGAAAAATATGATAAATCTAAAAAAATTCTATACGAAGCTAAAAATTTAAAAAAATCTTTTAAAAAGTGATTCAAAATTTTGAATCACTTTTTTATTTAAAATACTTATACTTATGCAAACTTATAAAATATTATGAATTTCTAGAACTTTCATGTTCAAAAAATGACATAATGATGACAACATAGGATTTGTAGTTACAACAATTTTCTATATAATTAATTTTATCATCTTTCTTTATTTATATATAAAATTTCCCTTATATTTTTATGATATACATAGCATTTCATTATTAATAATTTCATTTCATTTATATTATCCAAATGTTGCACTAATTGTTAAGTTACTATAGACTAATATATATGAATATAATTTAATTTGCTTAAATATAAGTAAAAGGATTTTTATTTTACTTGAATAAGGGGATGAATGATTTGATATTAAGTGAAGAAACTAAAGCTAGAACTTATTGCACGGATAAACTTAGGTTAAACTTAACTGATGATGAACTTGATGAGGTAATTCATATTGGAGAACTTAATAAGTTAATAGATATACTTCCTTCTCTATATATTAAAAAGGGAAATCTCTTATATGATAAAAATCTATTTAATGAAGCTTTTGAATCCTATGCTAAAACCTTAGAATTATATAGTGCTATTCCTACAAAAGATGATGATATGATATTTATATATAATAAATTGGCTAAGTGTAAAATCAAAACTCTTTGTTATGAAGAGGCCTTAGCATATCTATGTACATGCCACTCTTTTACCTTAGAAAATAAGGATAAAAATAATTATTATAATTGTACCTATAATATAGCTTTAACCTATAAAAAGTTAGATGATTTTGATAATTCCATTCTTTATATAGATAAATTATTAGATACTCTTGATATTAATACTGAGCTAACCATGTATATTCAAGGAACAATTTTAAAAGCTAACTGTTATCTTAGAAAAAATTCTACTTTCCAAGCTATAACTCTATACAAAGAACTGCTTTATAACTTTGGGTCTGAATTAGGAATTTATAAAGGTTATTTATATAATAATTTGGCATTAGCTTATTTAAATGAAAATAATAATAATGATGCTCTAATGTATTTTAATAAGGCCATAGATTTTAAAACTTCCCATGACAAATCTAATCTTGCTAGTACATTAATGGACATAGCTAAATTCTATATTAAAGAAGGTGCATATAAGGGGGCTATTTCTCAAATAGAATATGGATTAAAGTTGGCTAAAAAATATTCTGATAGTGAAAATTCTCTACTAGGCTATAGTCTTTTAGAACAAATATATAGAGAACTAAATGATATTGAAGAACTTAGAACTCTCTATTCTGAAATGATAGAAACCTTTAAAGATGTTGATCCTAATATAACTATGGAGATATATTCAAAACTTTCTAACCTTTTGCCTGATTCTATTGGATATAATAAGTTAGACACTATTTTCCGAGTAAATAATATATAAATTAAGACGGAATAAAAGGATTGNNCAATCCTTTTATTCCGTCTTAACTCATCTATGAGATTCATATATTTGTAAAGTATTACCTTCTAAAATAAATACAATAAAATCACTTTTATTATTTTTATCCATATAAAAATATTTAGCTTCTTTGCTTAGTTTTTCTATTACTTTTTCAGGATTACCATCTGATATACTAATTTCCTTATGATTTATTTTATCTCTATCTTCTAATAGCATAACACCATCATAGGATATTTTAAAAGGTATCTCCTCATAGTTAAACCACTGAAAAGAATTATTTATTTTCTCTAAGTCTTCTTCATCATGGTAAATTACTTCATTAATTTCATCTCCAGCACCGTCAAAACCCCCTCTAGTATTCCCTATGAGAGTTACTTTATCTGGCTTAGGTAATTTTATGTTCCAATTGGCTTCTAGGCATTCTGTGTAGGTTGGAAATATTATAGGTCTTACTTTAATATAAGTTAATATTAAAATTATCATAACTACAATCCCTAATATTGTAGCTAAAACCTTCATCTTCATTACTCCTACTTATATTCCAATATATCACCAGGTTGACAATCCAAGGCCTTACATATAGCTTCTAATGTAGTAAATCTTATTGCCTTAGCCTTATTATTTTTTAAAATAGATAAGTTAGCCATGGTTATGCCAACTTTTTCTGAAAGTTCAGTAGCACTCATCTTTCTCTTAGCCATCATTACATCTACGTTAACAATTATCAATTAATCCACCTTCCTTATATAGTAAGATCATTTTCTTCTTGTAGTTCAATTCCATTATTTATAAGCTCTCTTACTACTGAAGAAATGATAAATACCATCATGGTAGCAAAAGTTATAACTATACAAATTAAATTCTTATATATGAATATTGTTCCTGCTAAATAAATAACAAAAGCTATGAATGAGCATATACTTATCACCTTTAGCGACTTTATACTCTCTTTACAAAAAGGACTTCCTTTTAATAGCTTTCCACTTAATTTCATTACTGAAATAAGTATTAATAAAAATGGTATATAAGTTATATATAAGAATGTTTTTATTCCTCCGCCCATATCTAACCCAGCAGTAGATATATTACTAAGATACCAATTTACTATATTAGGTAATGTTGCTCCAGCTATTATAGTTATAACTACGGATAAAACTGATACAATATATAGTATCTTTCTGAATAACATATTTTTCAAATTTATCACCTCTAAACAAAGCTTATCACAAGAGGCTTTTTACGTCAATAAATATTTATTGTTATTCAATAAATATTTATATTACTTAAAAAGCTATCTCAAAATAATTCTGAGATAGCTTTTAACTTTAATTACATTTTTTATTTTAACCTAGTACCATTTTCATCTTGCTCTATAAGTCCTTTTTTCATCAGTGCCCCTAAAGATCTCTTAAATGCATTCTTGCTAGCCTTAAAATATTTTTTTATATCATCTGGACTAGCCTTATCATTAAATCTCATTGAACCTTGGTTCTTCTTTAAGTAGCTAAGAATAACCTCCTCTAATTCTCCCATTTCCTCAAGACGAGGTTTTCTTGTGGTTATTTGAATTTTACCATCATCAAAGTATTTCTTTACTCTAGCCTTTATTTTATCACCAATGGAAATGTCATCATAACATTCACTTTTTAATATAATTCCTCTGAATGTATTATCTATAGCTACAACTAAATTTCCATTAGAATGTTTTCCATAAACTACGCCTTCTACCTCTTCTCCAACATTATAATGAGTAGTATCATGTAAGTATCTATCTACTCTAGTTGTTGCAGCTATTCTGTTGGTTTTATCTACATATAGATAAAATAAATATTTTTTGTCTACTTCTAATTCAAAGGGTGCTTCCCTAAATGGAACTAATACATCCCTTTCTATACCTATGCTAATAAAGTATCCTATTCCAGTCTTATCTACTACTTTTAAGTAAGCTAACTCTCCTACTTGAGCTTCTACTGGCTTCATAGTAGCTATAGGTCTGTCCTTAGAGTCTCGGTATACAAATACATCTACTTCATCCTCTACGTCTATTTCACCCACTATATTTCCCTTTGGTATTAGTATGTCTTCAGAAGTTGTCTTTCCCTCTGCATCTAAATAATATCCAAATTCACAACTTCTTGATACTTTAAGAGTATTAATTTTTCCTAATTCTATCATTTATTTTCTCCTATCCACTTTTAAAACTTTGCTTATATTTATAATTGACTCCAATCAATATATTTATTAAGCTTATCTACAAATTTTATTAAATATTTCTCTTCTAATTCTGTAAATGTGTTAAATTCATAACTATCTATATCTAGTACTCCATAAACCACATCATCTTTTATTATTGGAATTACTATTTCAGAATTTGATGCCGAATCACAGGCAATGTGTCCTGGAAAATCATGAACATTATCTATTCTTTGAATTTTCTTAGTTGCTACTGCTGTTCCACATACGCCTTTTCCTATGGCTATTCTATTACAAGCTGGTAAACCTTGAAATGGCCCTAAAACTAGCTCTTCATTTTTTACAAAGTAAAATCCACTCCAATTTAGTTTATCAAAAATAGCATATATAATGGCAGATGCATTAGAAATATTTGCATATATATCTTTTTCCGAACTTAACTGGCCTTCTAAGAGGATTAACATGTATTTATATTTTTCCTCTGTAGTCATTTTTTTTATTACATCTAACTTTATCAAAATTATCTCTCCTACCATAATTTTATTATCTAAAACTATATAAAATTCAAATTGATTATTATAAGGCTAACTTATATTGTTTCAATAGCATTATTTTACTCTTGAATTTCTTTATGCTCTCTTCCCATATTAACGTAATTCTCAGCTGAAGACTTTATAGATTTAATTTCTTCTTCTGTTAACTCCCTTACCACCTTAGCAGGGCTTCCTATACATAATACTCCACTCGGGATTATTTTATTTTGAGTTACAAGGCTTCCTGCTCCTATAATTGTATTATCTCCTATTTCAGCGCCATTTAGTATTATTGATCCCATTCCTACTAACACATTATTTCCGACATTACACCCATGAATTATGCAGTTATGACCTATGGTAACATTATCTCCTATCCTAGTAGATATTCCAAAATCATTATGTACTGTAGAATTTTCTTGAATGTTAGTATTTTTTCCTATAATGGTGGTATCCATATCACTTCTAATTACCACGCTATACCATACATTAGTATTTTCTCCTATAGTTACATCCCCTATTACCGTTGCATTTTCTGCTATAAAACATGTATCATCTATAATTGGTGTATTCCCTTTAATTGCTTTTATCATTTTCCATCCATCCTTTATACTTGAAATTTCCATAATTTTTATTCAACCTTTTTAATTTCCTAAAACTATATGAACACAACAATAATTATTATCTTTTTATATAAGGTAATGATACCATAATTTAAAAGTCTATTGTGTAATAATTTATTTTTTCCTATTATTCATCACCTAATTACTAAATTATGTATTTATTTTTCCATATGTATTATGAAATTATATTAGTTTGTAATAATTTTTATAACTTTGTCATAAAATTTTATTAGTTAATCAGTTGAAGTGGTTAGGGTACTGAAATCTACTTAATTTAAGGCTATTTTCATGTGTGAACAAGCACAGTTTAATGGAAATTTCAATAGTTGTAAGAAAAAAATTTATATAATATAATACAACATATAGTGCAAAAGCACATTTCGGACACAATATATAGTATATGAAGTATTTAGGGGGTGACTTGCTAATCATAACAGTGTGATTAGCTTTTATAATGAAGAGTATTAACAATATAATAAAAAGATACTACACAAAAGAATTAGAAACTAATAAAGATTTGACAGTATACGATTTATTCCAGTGGAAAAAAGTTGACGTAATTTTAAAAGACTATAAAAAAGGTACCGTTCTCGTAGATATGAAGGACTTAGAATTTCCAATTCACTATTCACAAAATGCTTGTGATATAATTGCTTCTAAATATTTTAAAAGAGCCTTAGTACCTAATGAAGCAGGCTATGAAAATAGTCTTAGAATGGTGGCACATAGACTAGTTAATTTTTGGTGTGAATCTCTAAAGGATGAAGGTTTAATAACTAATGATGATGAGTTTACTATACTTTATGATGAATTAGTTTATTGCTTCTTAAATCAAATGTATGCACCAAACTCTCCCCAATGGTTTAATACTGGATTAAAGCTTTCTTATGACATAGCTGGTGAACATCAAGGTCATTTTTATTATGATGAAAACATAAAAAAAGTTGTTAAAAGCGTAGATAACTATACTAGAACTCAAGCTTCTGCTTGCTTTATTTTATCTATACAAGATAAACTTTTAGGACCTCACTCAATTTCTGAGCAATATGTAACAGAAACTAAACTATTTAAGGGTGGTTCTGGATGTGGAACTAACTATTCAACTCTCAGAGCTAAAGACGAAAAGCTTTCTGCTGGTGGAATTTCTTCAGGTGTTATGAGCTTTTTAAAGGGCTTTGATAGAAATGCTGGAACAATAAAATCTGGTGGTACTACAAGACGTGCAGCTAAAATGGTTTGTCTTGACATAGATCACCCAGAAATTAGAGAATTTATAAATTGGAAGGCTAGAGAAGAAGATAAAGTTCGTGCTTTAGGGAAAATGGGCTACGACGCTTCCTTCGAAGGTGAAGCTTATGAAACTGTATCTGGTCAAAACGGTAATAACTCTATAAGATTCAGCGATGAATTTATGAAAAAAGTTGAGAATTTATCTGAAAACCCAGATGAAGTAATAACTTTAAAGGGAAGAATAGATGAAAAAATTAATAAGGATATTAAAGTGAGTGATCTATGGGATGAATTCAACTTAGCTTCATGGCAATGTGCTGACCCAGCACCTCAATTTGATGATACCTTCAACGCTTGGCATACATGTCCTTGTGGTGAAGATGGAAACTTCGGTGCAAAGCATAATAGATTAAATTCTACTAACCCATGTGGTGAATATGCTTTTTTAGATGATACATCTTGTAACTTAGCTTCAATTAATATATATAAGTTCTATAACAAAGATAGTAAAGTATTTGATTTAGATGGATATGTTCATATGGTATCTTTACTACAACTTATGCTTGAATCTTCTGTTCACTGGGGTCAATTCCCAACAGAAGATATTGCAAGAAAAACATATATGTTTAGAACAACAGGTCTTGGAATTGCAAACCTTGCTTCTCTTCTTATGGTAATGGGTTATGCTTACGATTCAGAAGAAGCTAGACAATTAACTGCTTCCCTAATTGGAGTGCTTACTGGGGCTTCTTACGTTACTTCTGCCCTTATGGCTGAAAAAGTAGGACCATTCGAAAAATATGACATTAATAAAGATGCAATGCTTAGAGTAATAAGAAATCATGGAAGGGTTGCAGGAGCGCTAGATAGTGAATATGAAGACCTTCACTATAGCCCTGTGGAAGTTAATCATGAAATTCTTAAGGCAGAAGGTAATACTGAGCTATCTGAACTTTTAAAAACTCTTTGGCAAGAAGCTGTAGAGTATGGTGAAAAATTTGGATATAGAAATGCTCAAGTATCTGTAATAGCTCCAACTGGAACAATTTCCTTTGCTATGGATTGTGGTGCTACTTCTATTGAGCCATACTTCTCCCACTTTGTTTATAAAAAATTATCTGGTGGTGGATTTATGACTATAGTAAATCCAATTATAGAAGATGCCCTTGATAACCTTGGATATTCACAAGATGAAATTAAAGACATAGTAGATTATATTCTTAGAAAAGAAATGGTTAATGAAAATGGATATGAGTATGAAAAAATTATAGATGGTAAGATTGAAGGGGCTCCTCATCTTAAAGAAGAACATCTTCACATTTTTGATACAGCAAACAAATGTGGAAGTGGTGAGAGATATATTAAGCCTATGGGACACGTTCTAATGATGGCTGCCATCACACCTCTTATATCTGGTTCAGTTTCTAAGACTGTAAACCTACCTAAAACAGCTACTGTAGATGACTTTAAAAAGGTTGTCCTTGATTCTTGGAACCTTGGGGTAAAAGGAATATCTCTTTATAGAGATGGATGCAAAGCTAGTCAACCTTTAAATACAGTTTTAGAAGAAGAAAATGATGCAGATTTAGAAAAGCTAACTTATGAAGAGCTTTTATCTAAAGCTAAAGAACTACAAAATCAAACTACTTCAGCTACTGTATTTACTCGTGAAAAACCAATTGGTATTAGATTTGGAACTACTCATCCTGCTCAAATAGATGATGTTAAAATATACACTACAGTTAATAGAAGAACAAGTGGAGAAATTTCTGAAATTTATATAACTACAGATAGAGAAGGAACTATAATAACTGGACTCTTAAATTCTCTTTCTAAATCTATTTCTGTAATGCTACAATATCATGTTCCTGCAGCAGATATTGCTAAAATGCTTAGAGGCCAAAAATATGAACCTTATGGCTTTGTGCAAAAACATCCTTACATTAAGCATGTTAGCTCCATCTCTGACTTAATCAGTAAGGTTATAGATATTGAGCTTGGTGACTATTCTCGTTGCCAAATCAAACCTAACCCTAAGGATATGGTAAAACCAACACTTCATCATAATGAAGTATCTACTACTTCTATTGACCATGGGAAATCAGAAATAAAAGGTGAGCGTATTTACTCCGAGGTTTGTTCAAACTGTTCAAGTACAAACTTAGTGAGAAATGGTACATGTAAGGTTTGTCAAGATTGTGGAACAACCACTGGATGTAGCTAAAATTATATCTGATAACTAAAAGGCCAGGCAAATTATTGCCTGGCTTTTCCTTGGTTTATATACTACACTATTCACTTGACTTAAGTAATGAATTCACTTGTTCTGTCCAATATCCTACAAATTCTTCCATGGCCCATTCTGCCATAACTATCTCCTCATCACCATTTAAAGAAATAGTTAACTCTGGTGATTCACTGATTTTTCCATCTTCTATTTTATATCCATATAAACTTGATTTTGTCTTTATTATAGTCATATTTTTATTAGGGGACGATAATGCATCCTCCGCTGATGGAACCTGATTTTTGATTCCTTGCCATGATGTAAATAGCCTATCATACCTGGCTACATTCTTAGATACTTTTAAATGAATATTTATATTATTTTCAATGCTTTCATCCTTTTTACTATGAACAGTATAAATCTGCCATCTTCCTTGATTTCTTTTGATAGAAACATCTGTAAACTTATTTATATCTTCTATATGAAGTCCTTGTGCTTCATTATTAAACTTAGTTATATTTTTCTGTTCACTAATATTTCCTAAGGAAACTGCTCCTTTACCTTCCATATTTATAGTATCAATTAAATATGTCCCTAACTTTTCTGCCCTATGATCTTCTCCTTCTTCATGAACTTTAATACTTATATAATCATTTCCTATAAAATTTATCTCTTTTGATACATTTATATTTGGTTCTTTATTTACCTTTAGATCAGCTTGCTTTTCAGATGGATTGCCACTTAAAAATACAAATTCTATATCATCCTTATAATTGTTTTCAATATATTCTCTATGAATTGAAACCTTAAAGAATCCATTTTTACGTGGTAAAAGCAGGAATGGAACCTCTTTACTATATATTTTTTTACCATCATAGGCTATCCAAAGAGTTTTATATGTGAAACCTTCATCAGTTTTACCTTTAATGCCTACTAATACTCCATTACTAATTTTCTCATTATCTGCTGTTTCATCTACACCAGTTTTTTCATTGACATTCTCCATAGGGTTATCATCTATTTTTTCAAGATAAAGTAAAACATCGTCCTGTATTACTAATACACCTTTATCTATAACAATAACTTCCTTTAAATATGTATTTTTAGACGATATGGTTACAACTTCTACTTCCTTAGTATCTTTTAAATAATCAGGTATAAAGCCTATAGTATTATAAATGTATTGTTCACCACTTACTACTTTAGATTTATAAGTTATGTTCTTGTATGCCTTATCAAACATAAATACCTCTTCATTACTAAAACTCACTTTGCTGTCTAATAAATTACAATTAAATATTTCCTCTTCTGTAATTCCTACATAATTTTTAACTTGCCATTGTCCCTTTAAAATAGAATCATTATTCGGTTTCTTTACTTCTATGTTAAATTTATTACAACCAGTAAGAATAAGTGCTAACATAAAAGTTATCAGTATTCTTATTAATCTTTTCATCTCATATCTCCTCTAGGTAACATTATAATAACCTCTGTACCCTTTTGTAATTCACTATCTATCTTTAAAAGTCCGCCATGCTGAGTTATAATTTCTTCACATATAGAGAGCCCTATCCCATTGCTTGCATTTATATTTCTTCCCTTATAAAATTTTTCTTTAACATGAGGTAGTTCATCTTTAGAAATTCCATAGCCATAATCTTTAATTGATATAGTTAAATATTTTTCATCTTCTACTAGTTTAACTATTATTTTAGAATCATTAGGTGAAAACTTTATAGCATTATCTAAAATATTTATTAAAACCTGTTTCATTCTATTTTTATCAACTTCTATAGGTTTAACCTGTAGTTCTTCAAATATGACCTCTATCCCTCGAGACAGTAGTTTAGGTTCTAATTGTCTTAATATATCTTGAGTAAACTCACCTATACTTATCATTTCTTTTCTTAAAGTGATTTTACCTGAAATTAACTTTGAAAAGTCCAATAATTCTTCTACTAGATAAGTTAATCTCTCAACCTCTGACTCTATAATTTTAAGACCTTCTCTTACTTCTTCTTTATCTTCTAAATCTGAGGACTCTAACACAATGGCCCAGCCCTTAATAGAAGTTAGAGGTGTTCTAAGTTCATGGGATACAGATGAAATAAATTCATTCTTTAGTCTTTCATTTTTTAGTATCTCCTCAGACATATAGTTTAGAGTATCAGCTAAACTTCCTATCTCATCCTTAGAGTAATTTGGTATACTCTCTTTAAAGTTACCCTTAGCCATCTTTTCTGCTCCCACAGAGACTAGTTTTAAAGGCTTCATTATACTATTAGAAATAAATAAACTTATAGTTGAAGAAATGGAAATTACTAGTATGCCTAATAAAATTATTATAAACAATATCTCCCTTATGCTTTTATCTATATCTTTAGTAGAGGCGCTAAATCTCAATATTCCATCTACATCTGTGTCAAAAAAAAGTGGATATGCTACACAAATAATCTTTTCATTATTATTTTCGTTTTGATATATATTAGCTTCCCCTTCAGTATTACCACTAGCTGCTGCTTTAACTTCTCTAGTTAGTATTCTGTCCTTTGAAATATAACCTGAAGAATCCATCATAACATTACCTTCTAAGTCTATTATTTGAACTCTACAATCCGTATTACTCCAAAATGTATCATTATCATTAAATATATTCTCTTTTACAGTATTGGAGGACAAGTATGTATTATAAAAATCTGATGATATCTTAATTTGGCCATATATAGTATCCTCTAGATTGCTATAGTAATATCCTTTGATAGCTACGTAAACCATAATTTGAACTATAAATATTGTTATAGCTATTACAATTATATTACTGCTAGAAATCTTAGTTTTTAAGGATTTCAATTAATCTTCCCTCCACTTATATCCTGTTCCCCAAACAGTTTCAATATATTTAGGTTTAGATGAGTTATCTTCGATCTTACTTCTAATACGTCTTATATTTACATCAATAATTTTGTTTTCTCCTATGTAATTATAGCCCCACACCATATCTAGAAGTTCATCTCTACTAAAAGCCTTATTGGGATTTTCCATAAACATTTTTATAAGCATATATTCTTTAGGGGTTAATTCTATTTCTACTCCACTTTTGTATAGTACCTTACTATCTAAATCTATTTTAAAAGCTCCAGATATAATTTCTCTACTCTTAAGACTATTGCCTAGTTCCATTCTTCTAAGTAAAGATTTAATAATAGCTATAAGCTCTAATGGGTTGAAGGGCTTTATAATATAGTGATCTGCACCAAACTCTAATCCCATAATTTTATCCCCATCTTGCGCCCTAGCAGTAAGCATTATTATTCCCATCTGTGGATAACTTTTCTTTAGAATTTCACACACTTTATATCCATCAATTCCAGGAAGCATTATATCAAGTATTACAATATCAGGGCTCTCTTTTGCAACTTCTTCAATACCAAGTTCTCCAGTTTCTGCTTCTACTACTTGGAAACCTTCTCTCTTAAGGCTTATCTTTACAAACTTTCTTATATGTTCTTCATCTTCAATTAATAATATTTTCTTCATTATATTCACCTCTAATGTACAAAAGCACCAATAGTAAAATAAATTAACATCGGTGCTTCTTGTTCGTAATTCTTATTTTCTCTTTAACTATTCTTCCTTATCATTACTTTCTTCATACTCTTCTACATCTACAATAGTAGAATCACTATAGTCTATATAAGATTCTGAGTCTGGAGTTACATTGGCACTATGGCTACCTTGCGGCCTTCCATTCTCATTAGAGGAATAAAATTCATTATTTTCCTTTTTCACCTTATATTTTAAGTACATTATACTAATGGTTATTATAATTACAATCCCTAGAATAAGCCATAAGATTCCTTTGAATACAATTCCTAAAACTCCAAAAATCAATGGTGAAAATATAAATAACAGTATACATACAAATATAACTTTTATTAATGTTTTCATCTCAACACTATTCATAAATTCTAATTCCTTTCTATATGTATCAATTAAATAATTAATATGCTATCTGACTTTAAAATTATTATCTATTTTAAAGGTAAATTTAAAAGCCCCCGTTTACATTTAGTATTTCCCCTGTGATGTAGCTACTATCCTTACTAGCTAAAAATACAGCAGCTCTTCCCACTTCTGATACACTTCCAAATCTCCCCATGGGTATTTCCTCTGTTAATTCTACTCTTTCTTCCTCTTTCATCCACATGTTCATCTTAGTTTCGATAACACCCGGTGCTATGGCATTTACTCTTATATTACTTAATGCTAGTTCCTTAGCTAAGGCCTTTGTAAAGGAATTTATAGCTCCCTTTGATGCAGAATATAAAACTTCGCAGGCAGCTCCTTCACCTCCCCAAACTGATGATATATTAATAATGCTACCTTCTTTTCTTGAAATCATATGATTAACTACAGAGTTTGTAGTATTAAATACTGACTTAAAATTTACAGACATAATTTTATCAAAATCTTCTTCAGTGTCATCCATAAATAATCCTATTTTAGAAATAGCTGCATTGTTTACTAATACATCCACTCTGCCCAATTTCTCTAGAGTATATTCTATTAATTCCTTAGAAAAGTTATAATTACTTACATCTCCTTTAAATAAAGTACAATAATTTCCCATGGAACTAATTTCATTTAAAGTCTCCCTTGCACTTTCATCATCGTTAAAATAGTTTAGTACTAATATTGCTCCTTCTTTAGCAAATTCTAAGGCTATTCCCTTACCTATACCTCTTGTTCCTCCTGTAATTACTACCACGTTTCCCTTTAATTTCATTTTCATACCTCTTAAAACTTCTTTAATTCCCATTGTAGTTATTTTAACATTTGTTTTTTTATAGCACTAGTTATATGTACTGAAAATAAATTAATTTAAATAAATGTTAATATATTTTACATTTACTTTAATTAGTTCATTTATTAACTATAAAATTAATTTATTTCTTGTATTTTTTATTATATTTAAATATAAATCCTCTTTATTATTATATCATAATATGGTATGATAATCATGATTTAATAGTAAAGGGGGGTCTTTTTCATGGCTTATAAAATAGTAGATACTTGCATCTCTTGTGGTGCTTGCGAATCTGAATGTCCAGTTAGCTGCATAAGTGCAGGAGATGGATTATACGTTATCGATGCTGATTCTTGTATCGAATGTGGTGCTTGTGCTAGCGTTTGCCCAGTTGGTGCTCCAGTTCAAGACTAATTGAAATAAAAAATAGATGTNNACATCTATTTTTTATTTCAATTTTTTATCTTAACTTTTTATTTTAATTTACTTATAGCATTAGTGTCTCTAATAAATATTAACCCATCAAAGGTATCTATAGGCTTTAATTTCATATAATAATCTTCTTCATACCCATTATAAAAAATAATGTTATGCATTAGTATTGAAGATGATAATATTTTTTTAATATCCTTATCCTGTGATGAAGATTTAAAATCTATAAAACTATTTGATATTTCTGTAAGGTTAAATATATTAGAAAACAATTGAGGATTTCCTTCTTCTATACTATAGATTTCATACTCACTACCTACACCACTACTGTCTATAGGATACGCTCCAAAACTACCTTGATGAAATTCTAATGCTAATGAATAATATTTATATTTATACATCTCCTTTAAATTATACCCCATGCTTTTATAATCCTTAGAAATATTGCTTATATGTTGATTTCCACTCCAAAGAACTATTTTATCATTTCCATTTTTACTCTCACGGTCTAGAATCCATTTAATGTTATCAGCTAATAATTTTCCTTCCATATTCAAAGCTTCTTTAATGTTATGCTCTGGTCCACTGTATATGGCTAATTCTATACTTTTTAGGATATTCTGAAGATATTTCGAAGCCTCTTCATACTTCTCTTCTGAGGTACTTTTTACAAGTTTCTCTTTATTTTCATTAAATATATTAATTAGAATTTCAACCTTTTCTTGTTCTCTTCTTAACTCACTTGTAGGTATACTTCTAACGGGTCTTCCTCTTACTTCATCCAATTCACCATCAAACTTCTTGTATAGATCTTCATCAATATCTCTTAAGTAATTTATTACAAAATTTGAACTATCTTCAGCATCAGTAACTTGAATACCGTAAAACTTAATTTTTTCCTTATGATTAGAATCTTCATTATACTTTCTTATCCATTCTATTAATTCCAAAGACTCCACCGTTGACCAAGAATAACCTCCATTTATCTTTGTTTGTCTTACTATGTTTTCAGCATTTCCTTCCCCATTCAATATATAATTATTGATTAATTCAGTTCTTCCAAAATCCACATCCATAGCAAAGGTTCTATACCCCATTTCCAATACTAAAAATTCCAGCATACGATGCTTAATTTGAAAAAACTCTTTTGTTCCATAGGTTGACCCACCTAAGGCTATAATTTGTTTATCCTTAAATATATCCTTAAATCCCTTTAAATCTTCAAAGCCATTGCCAACCTCCACAGTGTTTAAAGGAACTAATTTTTCTTTTATAATTTCAGCTTCCTCATTAGGACTATGTTTACACCCAAATAATCCTAAGCATACTAGCCCGAGAATTATTATAAGTGGAATTATTAACAATGCCTTATTTCCTCTTTTCATCTTCATATACCCCCTAAATACCTATTTTCACCCTTAACTCAACATATATAATTTATGGTTATATATATATTGTAACAAATTATAGAAACATTTCAATATTTATCTAAGTTTTCTTAAAGCAATGGACAAAATTCTTATTATTTTTAACTATATAGTAGAAATACAATAAAAAATCAGTAAATCTCCCAATTGAAATTTACTGATTATATAATTAGTCTAGTATATTACCAAAGCCTTCCCCTAAAACCTCATGGACATTATGGGTTATGATAAAAGCACATGGATCCACTTCTCTTATAAAATTTCTAAGCTTAATAAACTCTTTTTTACCCATTACAGTTATCAAAACATCACTTTTTTCTAAATTGTATGCTCCTATAGCACGATAAATAGTAGCACTCCTACCTAGCTCTTCAATAATAAATTTTCTTATCTCTTCAGTTTTAGAACTCATTATTTCGATTCTCTTAGTTATATTAAGTCCATCTATAACAAAGTCTACCATGGAGCCATTTATTATAACACCAAGTAAAGCATACATCCCTGTAGTAGCTCCAAATGCTATAACTGCAAGTAATGTTATACTAAAATCTATAATTAAAAGTCCTTTTCCTATTTCTAGATGCGCATATTTGTTTAATATTTTAGCAGGTATATCCGTTCCACCTGTAGATGCATTCCTATTAAATACTATAGCCATACCTATAGCTCCAATTAATATACCAAAAATTAAATTTATAAGTATATCCTGTGAAATAGGTTTACTAATAGGTGCTACTTTTTCTAAAATGGATATTATTACTGAAAGCATAAGACTAGAATATATAGTTTTTGTTCCAAATGCCTTTCCAATAAAAATAAAACCTATTACAAAGAAAAATATGTTCCCTATAAGCATTATAATACCAATACTAAGGTTAGGAATATAATGGTTTATTACCATAGCAAGCCCAGTAAGTCCTCCAGCTGCTAAATTGTGTGGAACTAGAAAAAAATGAATACCTATAGCTATTAAAATTAATCCAAAAGTTATTATAATATAATCTTTTATTTCCTTTTTCAAACTCATTCCTCCTCAATTCACACTATTGATTTTTGTAAAAACATCTTATGTTTTTCAATTTTATGTTAAGTCTCTTTATTTAATCATATATCAATAGATAAGTTATTACAATATCCCTCTTTTACTTATATATGTTTCACTGTTTAAACACTTATATACGTAAAAAACTACTACTATAAAATTTGACCGAACTTAATCAGAAAATTTAATAGTAGTAGCTTGTTCTTTATATTTACTTATAGTATTTTTTTTACTTGCAATGAAATGTAGCACACTCTGTTTCTCTTGGCTTACATGCATGGTCTCCAGAAATACAAATTTCTGAAGCATCACATTTATGGTTTACGTTATAAACACAATTGGTAGCTTCACATCCTAGTACCATTTCTGGATTAGGTGTTTGATTACTATTTGACATAGCTCCACTTTTTTCTGCAAAACTATCACAACAAGTAGACGATTTATGAGTAGCTTCTCTTCCACCTACTTGAATAGAATCAATGCAGCAATAATAATCATTATTATATGCACAACTACATGCATCACATTTTAATTTAGTCATAAGAATGCCTCCTAAAATTTATTTCTATAATATTGTTTCAATTTAGTAGGCAAATTATTCTTACATTATTTTATTGTTCTTTTACTTTATCTTTACAAATACAGAAAATTTAATTTCTGTAGATTCTATATGGTTATAATTTAAATCCTTACGCCCAGAAAAGTTATCAACTTTTATTTTGATTTTAACTTCATCTGTTTCATCTTCGAATTGCATATCTTCTACAGGTATGGAGTTTGTTTTATTAACACCATATTTATCTATTATCTTATTAAAATACTCATTTAAATTTTTATTATATATCTGTTTACCTTTCTCTAATATCTTAAGTTCATTAGATGCTTTATTATAGTCAACTGTAATTCCATAAGAATTCTTATTAGCAGCACTTTGATAACTTATAATGTTAAAAAGGTAATCATAGTCCTTTATTTCTATAGGCTCTAATATTTCTTCACTTGTAAAATAAAAATGTTCATATCTACTTTCATAATTTAAATTAGAATAAGTTATTCCTAGTACCCTCTCTGTATCACTTATAGTAAAATTATCTGGCAAATATTTAATATCCTTTAATTCATGTTTTCTATTAAAATAATCCAAAATACTATTGAGCTCTATTTGATCATCTTTAGAAACTGGATCTATAGCTTTAACTATTTTACCATTTTCAATCATATTATTTTTTATAAGGAACTTTTCAAATCTTTTATTTTGACTATACTTAGATAAATTATAACTACTCAAAGGTCCACAAATTGATATAAAAGTAATTATAGCAAGAGATATTGGGAGTATAATATTTTTTACTTTCTTAATTATTGAGTAATATATCATTATTCCAAAGACCCAAATCCCTAGGGCTAAAACAAAATATCTATTTTCAGTTATTCCATAGGCATTAACTCTTATTCCCATAGAAATAAACATAAGTACTATAAGAGGAAGTATTGCCTTTGGAAACACCTTTACAAACTTGCTTACCCAAGGATTATTTTCCTTTACTGGTGAAGTTAAAAACAAGGTTCCTGCTGATATTACTCCATACCATAATACTAAATGAGAAACTAATCCTTCAGGCCACTGTCTAGTAATAATTATCTTAGCAAAATATATATATAAGATTATTGTGTATATAGAAATTAATGGCATAATTATATAAAGCATTAATATCTTAAACACCTTTGGATACTTTTCAACCTCTATAACTTCTTCCTTTTCTGGGATTCCTCCAAGAAAAAAGCATTGTGCAAAAACTCCTACAACTATAAGCCATGTATAATAATATATCTCATATTTAACTTCTATTCCTAAAAGATAATCTACGGTGAACAATATTGCTATTAATCCTAAATATAAAACTATAGAATATAAAACTGTTGTAAAAAATCTTCCTAAAACCTTTATTACATACATCTCAAAACTTCCATCCTTATAAATATATGGAGTAAAAAAGAACCCTGTAATAAATATTATAATAAGACCAACATATCTAGTAACCTGAACCATATTTAAATCTTCAAGACAAAAATATCCGTAGACTGCTAAACAAATAGCTGCAATAATATAAATTAAATATTTAAACTTCTCATTAGATTTATTTCTTCTTTCAAAATATAATTCAATGCAAATATATACTGGAATACTAAGTACTAAAGTCATCACAACACGTCTTAATTCCTCATCACTTCCAATACTTTCTCCCATATAGATTAAAGTTATAACTGCAGCTATAGATAAAAATATGGGTATAGGAAATCTTTTTACCGAATCTTTTATAGAATTTTTCCATCCATTTGCCAAAGTTTTAATATACAATAATATGCCCCCCCTTTATTATAAAATTATTTTTCTATGTTTTATAATTACCTTTAGATAACTATTTATGTACCACTGTAAATTACACCCATTATACCATATCATCTAAATTAAAACATTTATCTATTACACATAATATTATCATATATGTAAAGAATATTCCTATTAAATATAAAGGAGGTGACCTTTAGTTTGAAGCCCATTGCTTCTACTAAAGAACTTAATGTTTATTCCTAAAAGAATATTATTTGAAAAAGGGTCCTTGGATTATGAAATAGGCAAAAATATTTATAACACTTTTAAGGATAATAAAAATATTGAAATAATAAAATTAACTTCTAATAAGATTAAAGAGCGAATTCCTGGTGAAAATTTGCATAGCTTTTATCGTGAAGGTAAGAATACCCTAGTTGTGGGTATAAAAAAAAGAAGTAAATTTCAATCCTGTAAACCTTCTGCTAATTGGCAGTTACCCCTAGTGTCCGGTTGTATTGCCCATTGTCAGTATTGCTACTTAAATACAAATCTAGGGGATAAACCTTATATAAAGATTAATGTAAATATAGATGATATTCTAAATCAAGCAAATGAATATATTAAAGAAAGATTACCTTCCAAAACTTTATTTGAAGGTTCTGCCACCTCTGATCCTATACCTATAGAACCTTATACTAATAGTTTAAAAAAAGCTATAGAATTCTTTGCTAATAGCGATCATGGACTATTTCGTTTTGTTACAAAGTTTAATGATGTTGATAGTCTATTAGATATAGATCACAAGGGACATACAGAAATTCGATTTACTTTAAATACAGATAAAGTAATCAGTGACTTTGAAAATAGAGCCGCTTCTATAGATAAAAGAATAGAAGCTAGTGTAAAGGTGGCTAATGCTGGGTATCCTATAGGTTTTATTATTGCGCCAGTATTTCTTTACGATGGTTGGAAAAACGATTATAAACAACTTTTGTTAAACCTTAAGGATAAGCTTCCTGATAACTTAACTACTCCTGTTACCTTTGAAATAATATCACATAGGTATACGCCTAGAGCAAAAAATATAATTCTAGAAGTATTTCCTGAAACAACACTTCCTATGGAGGACGAAGAAAGAAAATATAAATATGGACAATTTGGATATGGTAAATATGTATATACAAAAGAACAGCTAGACGAGATGAAAGAATTTTTTAGTTTAGAAATTGACTCTATATTTAATAATAAAGTTATAAAATATATAATATAGTGTTAAATGCAAAAGCCAAGCTATATTACCTTATATAACTTGGCTTCTTTAATGTTATAAAATTGTTTTTATATCTTTTGATTTATTCTATGTTTATATATTATTTAATTAATTTCAGCAAATTCTTCTAATGTTATTCCATCATTATAAATCTTTTCTGACATTTCACTACCCACATATCTCACATGCCAAGGTTCATAATTATATCCTGTTATATCTTCCTTTCCCGACTCATATCTTACTATAAATCCATATTTATATGCATTATTAGCTATCCAATTAGCTTCTGGACATCCTTCAGATATCCATCCAGAACTAGATGCTAAATCCATAGCCTCTCCTAGTTGATGCTCACTTGCTCCAGGCTTTGCTACATATTTATCTGAATAAGATTTTCCTTGGGTTTCCAAATTATATTCATATAAGTTTTTTTGTGTTTTATAAGATCTATAGCCTGATAAACCATATAAGTAAACCCCATCCTTTGAAGCAGCATCTACTAGTTCCTCTAAAGCCTTAGCAGCCTCCTTTGTCATATATCTTTCTTCTTCTGTGGATTCTGGTAAGAATTCTATATTTACTGAAACTAAATCCTTTGGCTTATAATCTGCTGTCAAAGCATAATTTTTATTTACCACAACTTTATCATAATCATTAATAATAAAATATCCCTCTGATTTCAAATGAAATTTATTGATTAAATAATTTGTAGCACACATACCTAATATAACTATTACTAGTAATTTCAATATAACTCTTCTTGCTTTTCTAACCTTTTTCTTTTTTCCCATAAGACCAACTCCTTAAGTTCATATACTTATTTTAAACCTTATGAGATTATTATTTATTACTTAAAGCTTACAAATTTATTACTTATTTATTAAGACATGAAATTTAAACTATTCTACCTCTTTAGTAAACCATCCTCTACTATTATTAGCTATTCTAACAAGGGTAAGCATCACAGGAACTTCTACTAATACACCTACAACTGTAGCTAATGCAGCACCCGATTGTAATCCAAATAATGAAATTGCTACTGCTACTGCTAATTCAAAAAAGTTACTTGCTCCAATCATCCCTGCTGGTGCTGCTATAGAATGTGGCAACTTCCAAAGTTTTGCCCAAATATAAGCTATTCCAAATATAAGGAAGGTTTGAATTATAAGTGGTACTGCAATTAATACTATATGAACAGGATTATTTAAAATAGTATCACCTTGGAAGGAGAATAATATAATCAAAGTCAGTAATAATCCTATTATAGTAACATTATCAAACTTCTTTAAAAATACATTATTAAAATAATCTATATCTTTATTTTTAATTATTAGTGTTCTAGTTATAAATCCAAGTACTAGTGGTATAACTACAAATAATATTGTTGATAATACAAGAGTTTCCATAGGTATAACTACATCTCCAACCCCTAGTAAAAAAGCTACAATAGGAGCAAAGGCAATTAAAATGATCAAGTCATTAACTGCTACTTGAACTAGAGTATAGGAAGGATCCCCGTTAGTTAAATGACTCCACACAAATACCATAGCTGTACATGGTGCAGCTCCTAAAAGCACTGCTCCAGCTAAATACTCCTTAGCAAGTTCTGGTGCTATTATGCCCTTAAATACTATAAAGAAGAAAAATGCTGATATAGCATACATTGTAAAAGGTTTAATAAGCCAATTAGTTGTACAAGTAACTATAAGTCCCTTTGGTTTTCTAGTAGCATTAATTATACTTCCAAAATCAATCTTTAACATCATAGGGTATATCATTAACCATATAAGTATAGCCACCGGTATTGACACATTATAATACTCAAACTTATTTAGAGTATTAGGTATCATAGGCAAAAACTGACCAACCAATATTCCCACTACAATACAAAGGGCAACCCATAGAGTTAAGTATCTTTCAAAAACACCTAACCCTTTTCGACTATTTTCTTTTTTATTACCCATAAGATAAACCTCCTATAATTTAATTTCTTCATTTTTTATTCTCTTAGCTAAATTCTTAATTTTTTCTTCAATAATTTTAGCAGTTTTAATAAATTCTTCATCGGACTTTCCAGTTGGATCCTCTAATCCCCAATCCTCTATATGTTTTCCTGGCAAAATAGGACATACAACATTACAACCCATTTTAATAACTACATCTACTTCAGGTATATCTCCTAGCAGTTTTGATTTCTGAGTCTCATTCATATTAATGTTATATAGCTCATCTATTATTCTAACTGCATCTTGATTTATTGTAGGTCTTAGCTGGGTCCCTGCAGAATAACTTTCAAAAATCTCTCCTTCATATAACTTTCCTAAGGCCTCTGCCATTTGAGATCTACAAGAATTGTGAACACATATAAATGCCACCTTTGGTTTCATATTAACTCCCCCATTCTTAACTGGTTAGTGTAAAGTTTTGTACACTTTTTATTTTATAAATATCTATATATAACATGGATTTATTTACATTTACACTTTTCTTTTTCCTTACAAACACACTCCGCTGTATCTGTTGTAACATTTGTTAAAAATAAAATTAATTTATTACAATTAGTACTATTTAAAGAATAATTACTCCATAGTCCATCCTTTCTACTCTCAACAAGACCACAATCCATCAATACCTTCATATGATGGGAAAGAGTTGGTTGTGTAAAATCAAAATGTTCTAGAATATCACATGCACACCTTTCACCACAGGATAATATGTCTACTATTTTTAACCTATTTGGATCAGATAATGCTTTTATAATTTTTGCATTTTCTTCATAATTCATTTCAAAGCCTCCTTATATAGATAACTATCTATATAAATAATATAGATCATCATCTATATAGTGTCAATACACTTTATTTAATTTTTCTCCCTGTGCTACATTTATTTTTACCTATGTAGAGCAATATATTTGCAATATATTTGTATAATTAAAAATAAGTAACTAAATTAAATATCTAGTTACTTATTCCAAAACTTTTACTATATAGTTTTTTTTATTAACTCTACTATTTGTTTTGTAGATAAAACCTGTCCCATGGCCTTTGGCTTACCATTTATCATGAGGGTAGGAGTAGTCATAACTCCTAATGAAATAATATCTACTAAAGATTCAACCTTAGTCACATCAGCTTCTATCCCTAGCTCCTTTAAAGCTTCCAAAGTGTTATCATAAAGTTTAGTGCATTTAGAGCACCCTTCTCCTAAAACCTTAAATTCCATATGAACTCCTCCTAAAATTTAAAACTTTAATTTTTAAGTTCCATTTTTTCTCCTACAATTTCATTCCAATTATCAATTATAGGCTTAATTATATTAGGTCCTATTTTAGATATAAACACTAGTTGTGAAACTTCCTTTGGTTCACATGGCTTATAATCTATATTTTTTCCTACTACATCTATTTGTTGCCATCCATCATTTAAGTTAAAGAAGCCTTTTATTCTATAGCTATACTTCTTAATAGGATTTAAAAATTCTTCCATTTTATTTTTGCTCACAATACTACTAAAATTCATAGTTAAGCTTTTGGGCTTATTTTCCACAGTATTTGTAGACTCTTCTCCTTCAGCCCACTGATTTACTAATAGATCCTTATCTAAAAAGTCCATACTAAACTCTCCAAAGGAACAAGTTTCTATATCACACTTTGGATTTACCAGTCTAACTTCTTTAATTACGTTCTTTAGCTCTTCCTCTTCAATTAAATCTACTTTATTTATAATAGCCATATGACAATGCTTTAATTGACGATTAACTGTTTCTAAATCTTCTAATTGCTCTCTAAAGTTTATTCCATCGATTAAGCATAATACTCCCTTTAAATCATAAGTTACTTCAGGTGATAAAACCTTTACACCCTCAAGTATTTCTTCTATATTTGATGGATCTGCTAGTCCTGAACTCTCTACAAAGACATACTCTAAATCCTGTTTACTCATTTCAGCTAAAGCTTGAGCAAAGGATATTTTTAAACATGAGCAAAAGATAGATCCCCTATTAATCTCTACCATCTCAATATTATCCCTTTTAAGTATAGTTCCATCTATGCCTAGCTTCCCAAATTCATTTTGTATAACTCCAACCTTATTTCTTTTTAACACATCTAATAGCCTTAAAAGTACCGTAGTTTTACCTGAACCTAAAAATCCAGTTAATACATATAAATTAATTTTTTTCTTCATGGTTTGCCCTCCTGTAGATTAATAATATAAAGAAATATCCTTAGATTTTTTAGTTCTTAGAATTTAAAAAACTTTTCAATTGAGTAATTCTCTCTGAATTTAATGTATATTTCATCCAAGAGCCATCCTTATTACCAAGAACCAATCCACTATCTGTTAAAATCTTCATATGATAAGATAAGGTAGGTTGAGTAATATTAAAATTCTCAAGAATTTTACATGCACACAATTCCTCTGATTCTGTAAGCATATTAATAATTTTTAGTCTAGTCTCATCTGCCAATGCTTTAAACATTTGAACATATTCTGCATAATCATATTTCATAAAATTCTATCTCCTAATCTTATATTTATAAGTATTTTATATCCCTATTATATCCTTCATATAGATATTTGTCTATATGACTTTTTAATCTCAATTATTACAAATCCAAAAAACAATATGTAATTCCATTAAATGCAAATAGCTATCTCTATATAAGTTTTTAGTTATTTTGAGATAGCTAAATTTCTCAAATCCTAAATTTACATTGTATATGTATTTTTCCCTAATGATTTAGATAAATATAACTTTTCATCAGCTTCTTTTACTAAATTATATATATCCTCTTCATTAATTATTCTAGTAATTTCTATACCTATACTAACGGTTATTCTATCACTAACTTGTGAACATTCATGAATAATATTAAGTTCCCTAAGATGCTTCATAAATCTTTTTATATTTTCAATAGTCTCTTTCTCATCCAGCCTAGATATTATTGAGAATTCTTCTCCCCCATACCTGCAGACTACATCCTCATTAAATATATCTTTCAAAGCTTTTGATACTACTTTTAAAATCTTATCTCCTTGAACATGCCCATAGTTATCATTGTATAGTTTAAAATCATCTATATCTACCATTAAAAACGTAATAACTTCTTTATTCTGACATGCTTTTAATAATTCCAAATGCATAAATCTTCTATTATATGTGTCCGTTAAAAAATCTCTCTCACTTATTAGTTTTAACTCCTTATTTATTATAGATATTGCATTGTTTTTTATACCTAATATAAATACTGTAATAATTAAAAATATATTTATAAACTTACACAGACTTTTTTCTTTGATAAATATTATACTAACTAATAGTAGCAATGGAAATAGTACTATTAGTTTTTTTATATATTTTTCTAACTTCATAAAAACTACTCTTATCGCTCCTCCCCATTCTGGGTAAAGTATGATAATTTTCCTCTCAACTATTTCTGTAAATAATGATTTTGCTCCGTCATAACTTTAACCTACAGATTAAACATTCGCACAATAATACTAAATCATCAGACTAAAAATTTAAGCTTTGGTATATCCTATTACTATGCATCTATAAAATAGACAACCATAACTTCATATTGGATTGCCTTCTAAATATATTGTAGCAATATTTTCATTAGTTAATTATGTTATATAAGTAATTTTATTTTGTATAAATATTATCCTTAATATTTATTAAGTTGAAATCTTACAGTTAGTATTTATTCTAATATTTGAATAAATTATTTATTCTACCATTTTCCCATTTAATCTATAGTATATTTTTATCATTTGTTTATATAACTTTTAATCTAAGAGATCCTTCAAACTAACCTCAAGTGCAATAGCCAAATTATTTAGAGTTTTTAGAGATGGCACTGTTCTTAAATTTTCAATATCAGATAAGTATGTGTTAGATATACCTGATAATTGAGCCAATTTATTTTGATTTATGCCCATTGATTTTCTAATAAATTTGATTTTTTTTCCTATTTCCACTCTATCACCCCAAACACTATTTTACGCTAATAGAGTAAAAAATCAATAGTTTTATGATTTTTTTACTGTCTATACATATTTTTTGTTCGTTTACTTATACTAATACTTAAACTATAATTTTATTATAAAAGTACGTAAATAACGTACTTTATTGGAGGTATATATATGAATTCAAGAAAAAAACTTAGAGATCTTAGAAAATCTAAAGGATTAACTTTAAAAGAATTATCTACTAAAACAAATTTATCAATATCGTTTATAAGCGATATTGAGCACAATAGAAGTAATCCTTCTATATCTACTTTAAAAATACTTTGTAATGCTTTAGATGTACCTATAAGCTATTTATTAGAAGATGATAAAACTCCATCTAATTTAATATGTACTGATTTAGATGCAGTATTATCAATGTTACTAAATGACTTCTCATCTTGGAGTTATGATGACAAAATAGAACTAATATGCTATCTAAAAGCTAAAAAACATGTTCGAGAAGCACAAAAAAAGATGTGAATATATAAATTTATATAAATAACTTTAATACTATTTAATCAAATTAAATTTTAAATCTAATTTATGTGATTACTTAATTTATTTTATATTATTTATAACATCCATCCCGTATTATGGCTTTTTTTGTAATATTTGTTTCATTTTTCTTTGTTCCATTATATAATTGAAACATAATATGTATTCTTAAATAGGAGTGATTGCTATGTATAATACTCTTTTCAATAAAACACACCTAAATCAAGAAACTATAGATGTATTAATCCCTATTTTAAATGAATTTGATGATTGTATATGGATAAAAAATATAAATGGAGAATATCTAGCAGTTAATAACGCATTATGTAATCTTCTAGGGGAGGATAAAAATACTTTATTGCATAGTAACGGTCTTGATATCTTCGACTACTCTAGTTTTAAATTTGTCATTAAAGATGATTTAAATGTTATTAATAAAAAGAAAAAAAGTATTATGAATGAATATTTATATATAAAAGGTAGAGAAGTTATTTTACAAACTCACAAAATTCCCATTATAAATTCTGACAATAGCTGTTACTCATTTTTAGCTATTGGACAAGTTATTAATACAGATGAACTATACTATAATAATTTTATTATAGACAATAAATATAAAACACTATGCAATCTAATTACTGAAAGTGAAGAAAAACGTGAACAAGTTTCTTATGAAGAAGTTCATGAATATCTTATGGATATATATGAAACCCTAGACATAAATGGTACAAGCCTTTGGATCTATGATGATTCTAAAAAGATGTTAATAAAGCAAATGTCACTAGGCATTACTGAAAACATATCTGGCAATGATACCTTTTCTATAAGTGATTTCTATAAAGACGAATTAATAAATATTTCTACGAAAATAAACTCACCCACACCTTTAAAAAACTGTGAAAATTTTTATTGTAATAATGGTTTTTGTCAAAGCTATAAGTATTTTCTTAAAGATAATTATATAATTGTTATACCTATAGTCTATAATAACTCCAGACTTCTAGGTGTTTTAAATTTATATTATAATGAGTCATTTGACACAGAATCTAATGCTAAATATATTGTAAGGACTTCTAAGAGATTAGCCTTATTACTAAAAAACATATATTTATCTACCCAATTGACATATCAGTTGCAAAAAAAGATTAAACTTGAAAATGAATTGAGTAGGTTTCTTAATATAGCAGTTGATTTATATGCGATTATTGATACTAAGGGATATATTAAAAAAATAAGTTCTAATATACCTTTCATATTGGGTTGGGACTTTAATGATTTAAAAAAAATTCCTATTCAGACACTAATAAAATCAACAAATAATAGTATAAATTTCAAAGATATTTTGCATACCTATAACAAAAAATTTTATGGCGGAATATGTGAAGTAAAATGTAAAAACAATTCCTTCAAATTAATTGAATGGTATTATTATCACCAACAAGAAACACAGGAAATATTTATTACGGGTAAAGATGTAACTAGCTTTTCAAAACTTGAAGAAAAAGTTGCCTCTTTAGAAGAAAAAGTAGAATGTGAGAAATTCAAAACAGATTTTCTAGCAAATATATCCCACGAATTTAAAACTCCTTTAAATATAATATTAGCAAGCATTCAGTTAGAGCTTAATAGTTATAATAGTGTAACTGATAATAATACTATTTACTATAATCGTCTTAATATGATAAAACAAAACTCATATAGACTTCTTAGATTAGTTGATAACCTAATTGATGTGACCCAAGTTGATAGCAACAATATAAAGCTATATAAAGAAAATGTTAATGCTATTTCCTATTTTGAAGATGTGGTGGACTCAGTTTCTCAATATATAAAGAAAATGAGTAAAAATATAATATTTGATACTAATGAAGAAGAAGTATTTCTGGATTGTGATCCTGAAAAAATTCAAAAAGTAATTTTAAATTTAATTTCTAACTCCATAAAATACACAGAAGCTAATGGCAACATATGGATTACACTAACAACTAACTGGGACGAGGATAGACTATATATTTCTGTAAAGGATGATGGTGTAGGTATACCAAAGAATAGTTATGATATTATATTTGAAAGATTTAAACAGGTGGATAATTTATTCATAAGAAGAGCTGAAGGAAGTGGAATCGGATTACCCTTAGCAAAATCCTTTATTGAACTTCATAGTGGAGAAATATGGGTAAATAGGGCTATAGACAAAGGTTCAGAGTTTATCTTTTACTTACCTATAATCTCTGAAAAAGATAGTAAAGTTAATTATTTTTATAATAAAGTTATAGACTCTAGAGGTGAGAGACTTAAGATTGAATTTTCAGACATATATTCTTATCCTAATTAAAATAATTTACAAAGAACAAAACAAAATGGAATCCCTTATAGTAAGGAATTCCATTTTTTATTTATATTATTAAGCTACAATTTCTTTATCATTTTCTTCTTTTATAAAATCCTCAGCTGATAATCCTTTAGCTATTGGTTTACTTTCATCTAATGGCTTCATTGCAAATCCTGTATATCCGTAGAATGCAGATATAATAGGATTAATTAATCCCAAGAAGTGGAATGGTGCGTAAGCAAAAGCACTTACTCCTAAAGTAGTAAAGTATACTGCCCCACAAGTTGACCAAGGCACTAACCCTGAAGTTAAAGTTCCTGCATCTTCAAGTACTCTTGAAAGATTTTTAGGATGCAAATTCAACTTTTCATATACAGGTTTATACATTTGACCTGGTATAACTATTGCCATGTATTGATCAGCAGCCATAAAGTTCATAGCGATACAACTTATAATATTTGATAGAACAATACTTCCTCTGCTGTGACAGAAAGTAAGAATTTTAGCTATTATAGTATCTAAACAACCTATTTGCTTTACAAGTCCACCAAAACATAATGCACACATAACTAAAGAAATAGTTTCCATCATTCCAAGCATACCGCCTCTATTAAGGAGTGAATCAACCATTGCATTTCCTGAGCTTATCTCAAAGCCATAGAATAGTGACTGTACAATGCCTGAAATAGTCTGTCCTTGTCCTAGTGCAAATAAAACTCCTATAATAGTTCCACCTAACATTCCTGGTATTGCTGGAATCTTAAATATAATCATTAAAACTACTGAAAGTGGTGCTATAAATATTATTGGACTAATATTGAAGCTCCCTTGTAATGTTTCTAAAATAGCATTTATTTGACTAGTATCAGCAACTGCTGTATTTCTAAATCCTAAGCCTATTATAGCAAATAGAATTACAGCAATTATAAAGCTTGGTACTGTTGTATACAACATGTGTCTTATATGATCAAACACATTTACTCCCGCTACACCTGCTGATAAATTTGTACTATCTGAAAGTGGTGACAGCTTATCTCCAAAAGAAGCCCCTGTAACAACTGCCCCTGCAACAATTGCAGAAGGTATTCCAAGACCAGCACCTATACCCATTGCTGCTGTTCCCATAGTTCCTGCTGTAGTCCATGCACTTCCTGTTGAAACAGAAACGATAGCACATATTATTGGAAGCAAGAATAAAAACATTGTTGGTGTAAATAATTTAAGTCCATAAAATATCATTCCTGGAACTACTCCACCCGCAATCCAAGATCCTACTAAACAACCAACTATCATAATAATAAAGTTAGCTTGCATAGCCATGGAGTTTGTCTTTATCATTGACTCCTCCATATCTTCCCAGCTATGACCTAAAAATTTCCCTATAATGGCGGTAATAGCACAACATATAACTAATGGTATCTGAGGTGCTGAATCAAATACTAGTACACCTAATAGCATAAAGCAAATTAAGCACACAAATGGTATCACTGCTATTAACAGCGATGGTTTTTTAATTTTTTTCCCCTTATTCATAAATTAGTCCCCCTTGTTAATTAAACATTTATCTTTAAGTATTTTCTTATAAAAAATACATATAAGCGTAAATTAAATAATTTATCTATAGTTATTTTATAATTATCTACATGGTAATAAATATAAAAATATATAATTATATTTAATTTAAATATAATTATGAATAAATATCCACTTATTACTATGAATATATCATGAATTTTGCGAAATTTCAATATAATTTAACATGCAAATTGTTATTTTATTCACTTATTTTGTATATTTATGTATTATTTTATATTAACTGTATATAATCACTTCTTAAAACTGCATATGGTTACCTCTTCAAAAATGCAGCTATATTGTTAACTTTATAACATTTATGTGGGTTATTTTTAACAATAGAAAGCTTAAGAAACTGTTGATGAATCTATTTATTCTATCAATGACTCCATTATATTATTAATGTAAAAAAGGCCTATCTCAAAAAATATTTTCAGATAGACCTTTAATTTTTTATTTAGTTACTTTAATATAGCTTTCACCAGGATTACGAGAATCTAAAGTAGTATAACGATGTGTATTAAATGAAATATAAGCATCCTCTATATGGTCTTCATCTACTGCATAGGCTAAATGAATTTCCTTAGTTTCCTTTCCATCAAAATCACAGAATCGGAACCCCTTCTTTTCATAACCAGACTTGTCAAAATAAAATGGGCAATTTTCAATTTGAAGAGCATTTTTGCTACCACCATATTCCAGCTCCTCTTCAAGTACATCATCGGCATTTTTCTTTAAAAATATTATACGTGGTGCAAAATATATCTCTTTAATATCTTTTTGAGAAGGATTCGTCATAGTTAAAGTTACATAAATAAATTTCATTCCTACCATTTCAGTTTCCCTGTTCATTTTATTATTTTCCCACCACTCAGCATTAATTCTTTCATAATCTTTTAAAGATCCATCTTCATTTATAAATTCAAGATATTCATTATAATCAGAGAACTTATTTTTGTCTAATGCAGGTAATTTGTCCATAACTTCTATACTATTTACAGTATAGTTTAAACCTGATGCTGAATCTATAAGATCAGTTTTTTCTTCCCCAATGTTGAATATGTTGTTATCTGTAATTTTAGGATTTTTAATTTCAATTGGCTCAGTATAATTGTTTTCATTGTCTACTATATCATTATCCTCAAGCTCAATAAATTCTCCAGGAATCTCTTCACATTTAATATTTTCTGCTACTTTTTTAAGTTCTTCTAAAGAAGTATTGTCAGCACCATAAATTGTAACAACATATCCCCCCTTTTCATAAAACATATTGATAATATGGTTGTACTCCAGTCCTTCCCTTGTAAGAATTTGTGCCTTTATGCCGCCAAGGGTAGTTTCTTCTACATCACTTACGTAAATTTCTTCAAAATGCGTTGTATAGACAGGTGGACAAATAGTAATTCCCCCTACACTATGGTCGCCATTGGGATGATATTTTCCAAGAGCATTTTCAGTTTCTATATATCCTTCTGGAATATACCCAGGAACCACCTTCATTGCAGGTACTTTAGTAGGAGCAGATTCTGTTTGAATATCACAAGTAAGTGTTCCGGTTTCTTCATTCTTACTTGTTGTAACTAAATAATGTTTAACTGCGCCATAGGCTGTTGCAGATATTGCTAATGTAGCCGTAATAGCTGCAATAAGTACTATTATCTTTTTCTTCATAATTTTTTTCCCCTTTTTATTAATACTCTGAATAGATTCTGTATTATTGTAACTTTGATTAAAATATTGATTTTCAATGATGTTCACTTTTTGATTTTTGTATTTTTGAGAAAATTCATGAGGCTCCATAGTGCGTTTTAACTCTTCTACAGCATTTTCTTGCCCTAAAAGATACATCAATTTATCAAGATCTGGTTTATTATCCATACAATTCATCTCCTATCATTTCTTTTACCATCTTTTTGGCACGTTCATATCTTTTTGTTGCAACATTTTCACTAATGTGTAGTAATGATGATATTTCTCTATAGCTAAGTTCATAAAAGCAGCGATACTGAATTATCTCACGATATTTTGATGGTAATTTAGAAAGTAATTGTGTAATCATATGTCTATCTTCTACTGTTTTTACAGAAGGAACCCCCTTTTGGTTTTCACTTGTCACCTTTTCTTCTACCTCTTTAGTGAATAACTGAGTTTCTTTCCTATTTCTACGATATAAATCAATGGATATGTTTTTTATTGTATATACAACCAATCTCTTAGTTTTTAAACTTTCTACCTCATGAATAGTCGATATATATGGAATTAGCTTTATGAATGCATCTTGAACTGCATCCTCAGCTTGTTCTACATTATTTAAAATTGAGTATGCAATACCATACATCTTATTTTCATAGGCATCATAAAGCTGTGCTAGCATATTATTTTTGAAATTTTCATCCGATGAAATCTCCACCTAATCACTCCTTGCTGTTTAAGAGTCCTCTTACCAAACATAACGAATGAGGACTTACAATTATGACATTTTTATTTTAAATTTAAAATAATTACTACTTATATAATAATATAGGTTACTTTTAATAAATTCCACTATTGTAATTAAGTTTTAAAGTAGAAATTTAAGATAGAATTTACAGATAGAATTTACACATAAAAAAAGAGCATTTATACCAGAAATACTCTTTTATATTATTAATCTATTATAGTAACTTCTCTAAATTCTCTACCAATTCACCTATTGCATTAACATAATCCTTTATTATTCTATCTGCAACTTCATTTGCTAAGTTTTCATTATAAATTTCTATCTTCTAATAAATTAATCCAAACTTTATCATCGGATATTAAATTATTTACGTAGGCTTTCTTAAATATAGTTCTTGGAAATGAATTTTCAAGAGTAACCCCAAGATATTTCATGAACTCCTTCATAGTCTTATGAGTAAGCTCATAGGTAAATTCAAACCTTTAAATAAGACTATCTCTAATTATTTCATTTTTACCATCATAAATATCACTTACCTCTTTTAATTTTCCATATGCCTTTTTTAAGTTCATATATTTAAACTCTATACTTCTCATATAAGGTTACCCCTTCCTTTTCTACCTGCTCTATAAATATCTCATCATCTATTCTTCTCATATTTGAAAAATCAAACTCTAATAAAGTTGGGCTGGTATTTTCTATCTCTTCTATAAACTCAAATATATCATAATCAGCATATACAGCCAAATCTATATCACTTTTTAGTTCATTATCACCCCTAGCTCTTGAGCCAAAAAGTACCACCTTGTTTATACATTTATATTTTTTTGATATAGCTATAATTGAATCTACTATTTCTCCATCTAAATTCAAAAAATCACCCCTTATATTATATAAAATCTATAATGTCATATGATTTATCTTATCATTTTTAAAAGATTTTATAATATCATGTCCTAAATTAATCATTATCATTTTATCATAAACATATTCATTTAAATACTTTTATCTATTCTCCATAAAACTTAAGTGAAGCCTTTGAATCTTTAATTAACTCTAACTTAGCATGCTTTCAGTTTCTTTTTATATGTATAAAATCCTTGAACCCCCCATGGCGCCTACAACTAGTTAAATAGTTAAATAGTTTTATTGTTAAATATAAAGCTAGTTTCCTATAAAAATATTAGTATAGTTATAATTTCATATAGTTAAGATTATAATTTAAATTTTTTTATAAATAGGACTAAGATATTAAATAAGCTCCTATATGCTCAAATGCAAAAGAGGGCAAAACTTTCGTTTTACCCTCATATTTATTCTATTAAATTTTCATCTTAGAACTCTGCAGTTCCTGTAGTTCTTGGGAATGGTATTACGTCTCTGATGTTGCTCATTCCAGTTACATACATTATCATTCTTTCGAAGCCTAGACCAAATCCAGCATGTTTTGTGCCACCGAATTTTCTTAATTCTAGGTACCACCAGTAGTCCTCTGGGTTTAATCCTAATTCATTGATTCTGTCTACAAGAAGATCATATCTTTCTTCTCTTTGGCTTCCTCCGATGATTTCTCCTATACCAGGAACTAATAAGTCCATAGCTGCTACAGTTCTGTTATCATCGTTCATTCTCATGTAGAAAGCTTTGATTTCCTTTGGATAGTCAGTAACGAATACTGGTCTTTTGTATACTTCCTCAGTAAGATATCTCTCATGCTCTGTTTGAAGGTCACAACCCCATTCTACTGGGTACTGGAACTCTTTATCCGCTTTCTTTAATAATTCTACAGCTTCTGTATAAGTTACATTACCAAAGTCAGAAGTTGCTACGTGGTTTAATCTTTCAAGTAATCCCTTATCTACAAAGCTGTTGAAGAATTCCATTTCTTCTGGAGCATTTTCAAGAACATAGTTTATGATATACTTTATCATATCTTCTGCCAATGTCATGTCATCCTTAAGGTCTGCAAAAGCTATCTCTGGCTCTACCATCCAGAACTCTGCCGCATGTCTTGCAGTGTTAGAGTTTTCAGCTCTGAAAGTTGGTCCAAAAGTATAAACATTTCTAAATGCAAGAGCATATGCTTCTGCTGCAAGCTGACCACTAACTGTAAGGTTTGTTTCCTTACCAAAGAAGTCATTCTTATAATCTATTTTCTTATCCTCAGTCATTGGGATATTCTCAAGATCCATAGTTGTAACTCTGAACATTTCTCCTGCACCTTCACAGTCACTTCCTGTAATTATTGGAGTGTGAGTATAAACAAATCCTCTTTCATTGAAGAAGCTATGAATTGCATAAGCAACTAAAGAACGTACTCTAAATACTGCTGAAAAAGCATTACTTCTAGGTCTTAAGTGAGCTATAGTTCTTAAATATTCAAAGGTGTGTCTCTTCTTTTGAAGTGGATAATCATTACTTGATTCACCTTCTACTACTATTTTTGTAGCTTTAATTTCAAAAGGTTGCTTACTTCCTGGAGTTAATACAAGCTTTCCTTCAACTATTATAGATGAGCTAATACTTAACTTTTCTATATCTTTAAAGTTATCAAGGCTATCCTCGAATACAACTTGAAGGTTTTTAAAGAAGCTACCATCATTAACTTCTATAAAACCAAAAGCTTTAGAACTTCTTAAAGTTCTAATCCATCCTGAAATACAAACATCTTGGTCTGCGTATTTTTCACTTTCTCTGTAAAGACTTTTTACTAAGACTGTTTCCATAATAAAATCCTCCTTTTATAATTTGATTATTGCCTGTTGATGTAATATGATTCTATTTTAAAACAATAAAAAAACCTTTCCTTCCCTAAAAAACAGGGACGAAAGGATACATTCCGCGGTACCACCCAAATTATCATATTGATCAACTCAACAAGTACAAAGATCTCTCTTGATACTCTTCCCTTTTAACGGTGAGATTCCGTCTAAGTCTACTCTCCTAAGATTTCGGTTAGAAACTCCGAGATGTTCTTCAATAAGAGCTTCATATTGACCTTCCACCATTGTCAACTCGCTTTAACTACTTCTCATATCTACTCTTCTCATCACAGTCTTTATTTTAATCTATTAACTAGTATTTTCAAATTTATATTATTTATTCAAAACACTTGTTATCTATCATTATATGTGCATGATTTTAGAATGTCAACTATAACTAATTAATTTTATGATATAATTATAATATAACTTTTTATATCTATTATGAAATTAACTAGATGTATTTCCTTTTGTTACATTTATTTTATACGAGGAGGGTTTATATGAAAAAATTTTTATCAATACTACTTATTTCTATGTCTATTCTTTTAGCTTTTCCACTTCAAGCTTATGCAGATTCAGGGCCAAAACCAACGTTGAAAATAATTGTTGAAAATCCACCTTCGGAAGAATACTATTTAGATTTACTAATAGATTATCCAAATGCTAATTATAGTTGGCTTGATAAAGAAAAATTTAATCCTGAAAAACTTGAACTTCTAAATTCATACAGAGATGGGGATTGGCGACCAGCCCTTGTAACTGGTACAATAGTCCCTATGAGTAGTTCAGGACTTATAGGTAATGTAAATGGTAATACCATGATACACAACTTTGGATATATAGGTGTACCTAATAAATTTAAAATTATTATCTTAACCAATGATAATAAAATAATCTCCTCTAAAGAAGTAAATACCTATACCTTTGATTCCGTTGTATATTATGACTTCAAAACTAACAAAGTAAAAACAACTTCAAGCTTAGGCTTTTTTGCGTTGAAATTTTTAGGTACTTGTATATTAACACTACTTATTGAAGGCTTCATTATGCTATTTTTTAAATTTAGTATAAAGAAAAATTGGAAAGTATTTTTATCTATAAATGTAGTTACTCAACTCCTCCTTTATATCTGCTTATTATTAATAACTGCAAGATCAAGTTTAATATATTACCTTACAACAATTATACCTATAGAGTTATTAATTCTAATCATTGAGGCAGTATATTATTCAAAGAAATTAAAGGAGCACAGTATTATAAGACGTATTAACTATGCTGTAGTAGCTAATATTCTTAGTTTTATACTGGGACTTTTTATTATAAGATAATACCTGTAATTCAATACACTCCAATGAATATAATTACTGTACTGATATAATAAACATAATAAATCAGTTTAACATTAAGCTTACTATACATTTGATAGGAGGTCATCTTATGAAATATAAAATTCCTTTTACTAAATTTCAAAAATTCCTTGAAACTCTAGCTCTATTAATCTTACTAGGATCAATAATCTATCTAATATTCATTTGGAGCACCCTTCCTGATACTATCCCATCTCACTATAATGCTAAAGGAGTTGTTACCAACTGGAGTGGGAAAGGTATGCTACTTATAATGCCTATAATTTCAATAATTTTATATACAGGACTTACAACCATAACACTGTTTCCCAATATATGGAATGTACCTGTAGAAATCACAGAAAAGAATCAAAATTTTGTATATACTAATCTAAAAACTATGCTTATAGTTTTAAAATTAGTCTTAGTTTCTGATTTTTCTTATATGACAATATGTTCAGCAACTAAAAGTTCTTTAAGTGTTTTATTTACACCTATAGTTTTAATTGCTGTATTTGGTACACTTGCCTTTTTTATCACTAGAATAATTAAAGGAAGCAAAAAACTTGAATAATATACTTAGAATATATACAAAATCTTAATTAAATAAAGGAGCCTAGATATTAATATATCTAAGCTCCTATTTATTATTAATTAAGATTTAATATAGAATCGTCAGAATTAAAGGTGTTTACATTATATAAGAATAATATATCTGTTATATCCTTCGACTCAATTAACTCTTCCATATTATCCATGTAATACCTAAGATCTACCACGTCTATCTCTCCATAGTGGGAAGTTAAAAAAGGTAAAAAACTATTGGCATAGGAATCTTTAACTACTAATAGCTTCTTCTTTGGATCTCCTAAAGATTTAATATTAATATGCGGATGATTTCCTCCTGTAAAAACTTCATACTTATCCTTCTTATCTAAATTCTCACTGCTATATAAGGTACCGGTTCTCTTTTGCTCAGTTATATAATTAACCACTATTTCTCCATTTTTTTTAGGTATATATACATTTATATAATCTGGCTTTCCTCTCTTATCTCCTATTTTTGAAGTTAAGCTTCCATAAAAATCATTAGCAACTAACTCAACCTGAAAGTCTCCCTCTTTTTTAGGCTCTAGACCCAAACTCTTACAAAATTCCACATAGGCAAGATAAGCCCCCTTGCTAGTCCAGTGATGGTCTGTCCTATAGTATAGATACTTATCCTTATTATTTATAAGTGCATTATAGGGATTAATATATTTTACATTAGAACCTATCTTTCCTTCTATGTATTTCATATATTCCAACTGATTATCCACTGGTGCGTATTTAGGTAGCCTATCCTTTAGAATCTCTGTAGCTGTTGGTATCAGCATAAAGCTTGTATTTATATTTTCGTGTTTCTTTACAAATTCATTAATAGCTAAAACCTTATGGTCAGTTTCTTCCTTTGCTCTCTCTTCAAAGTCTTCAATAAGTTGATTATTCTTTCCTATAAATACATCATTACTTTCACTTTTACCCATTAGTTTATCTACCTTAGCCTTAGCATTTATAAATAAACCTCTGCCTGGAAATTGGTCTGATATATAACTCTCATAATGTTTAATATAGTCACCACTAAGAAGTTCTCCTAAAGAAAACTCTGGTCTACTAGCTAGATTTCTATTTTCTTCTTCTGAAAATGCTTTTTCTCTTCTTAATATATTACTTACAGACATTATAGTTATAAATAAGAGAAATACTACTGCCATTAGCCTTCTATTTACCTTGTTACTTTTATCCATTTCTCTCACTCTGCTTTCTTTAAAATCTAAAATATAGGAAAGGATTATAACTTTCACTAACTAAATAAACTATGGATAAAATTAAAACTAACATATTCATAGCTATAACTATATATACACCCTTTAACTTATACTTCTTTTTTATATATGCAATCAAATTTTTAATCAACGGCGTAGAGCAAATAATTGCTATTACTATAAGTATTAGATTTGTTTTCAACGTATATTTAGCCATATTATCCATAAAAATATTTTTTCCCATTCCAAACATAAGCTTTATATAATTTAGTGCATCTTTAACCTTTGATGTATCAAAGAATACCCAGCTTATAATTACTAAAACTACAGTATACATATGAGCAATAGCATCAGGGACTTTATTAAGAATTCTTCCTAAAAATAATTTTTCAAGGAATATAAATACTCCAAAATATAGTCCCCAAATTACAAAATTCCAACTAGCTCCATGCCATAGTCCTGTAGCAAACCATACTATAAGTAAATTTCTAAATTGTACAGCCTTCCCTCTTCTATTTCCTCCTAAAGGAATATATATATAATCCCTAAACCATGAACCTAGGGATATGTGCCATCTTCTCCAAAACTCACTGATACTCTTAGACATATAAGGATGATTAAAGTTCTCTAAAAATTCAAATCCAAACATCTTTCCAAGACCTATTGCCATATCAGAGTAACCACTAAAATCAAAATATATTTGTAGTGTAAAGGCAATTATACCTATCCAAGCTGTTAATATAGATAATTCTTCAATAGGAATACCCTTAATAGAAGTCCAAATCATGCCTATATTGTTAGCAATAAGAACCTTTTTTCCCATACCTCCAATAAATCTTTCTACCCCTTCTCCAAATTTATCTATAGACTCACTTCTGTTATTAAGTTGATCTTCTATATCACTATATTGGACAATTGGTCCAGCTACTAGTTGGGGAAACATAGTAATGTATGCCCCAAAATTTATAATGTTTCTTTGTGCAACCACCTTTCCCATATATACGTCTGCTACATAGGATATGAGCTGGAATGTATAAAAAGATATTCCCAGTGGTAAGGGTAAATTCCTTATTTGAAGATTAACACCAAAAATTCCATTGATATTATCAATTAAAAACCCATAATACTTAAAGAAGAATAAAAAACTTAAATTTAGTACAATTACAGTAATAAATATTGCTGTTCTTTTTTCACTATCTTCCTTATTTGCCTCTATCATAAGGCCACCTATATAATCAATTATTATAGAACCTATCATTAAGAAGATATATATAGGTTCTCCCCAAGCGTAAAAAATCAAACTCATTATAAGAATTACTAGATTTTTAAATTTCCTAGGACATATATAATAAATTATTAAGGTAATTGGTAAAAACATAAATAAAAATATCAAACTACTAAAAACCAACTTAATCACTCCAATTAAAATATAGTTACTACTTAAATTCTTTATTTATTGCTGCTTCTATGGTTGCCGAATCTTTTGAAATGATCAATATTAAGTACTTTCCTTTTATATCTAATACACGATTACTTATTATGTCATATTCCTCGGGTCTATAGCTATTAAAACTATCGGATTGTTTTTTTATTCTTCCCTCAACTTTGACCTTTAACTGCTGTATAACTTCTTCACTTTTCCCTTTCAATACGAGAACTTCATTAGCATCCATATTACTCTTAGGTGCGTATAAAATAAAATCTTCTATTTCATTTTTACTTATGTAATATAACTTTCTTAGCTTTGAACTATCACCTTTATCCATCTGTTCATCATCTATAACCTGTGAAAGGTTCTTTCTTAAGCTATCCATATCTACATCTTTAACTTTAAGAACTTGATACAGAGCTATAAATGTAATTAATACAGTTGCTATCAATATATAATAATAATTTTTATACTTTTTCATATTTATCTCCTAATTATTTGATGTAATTCCTTGGTGTAAATAAGATAACCATTTTAAATAAAAATCATATTTTAAGTGTATACCATCTTGCTCATAGAGCTCAGCCTTATCCCTTACCAATACATCAATATTTAAATAATTAACTGCTGTTTCTTCACTTACTTCATAAGCTAATTTTCTAAACTCATCTAAATTAGTATTAGTAAGCCTTCCATTAGTTTCTATAGCCCTATCCATAACTGGTAGAGGTGCTTGTATGTATATATTAGTATTAGGTAATTTTGTCTTAATATCATTTATAAATTCTATGTAATGAGCCTTAAACTTATCTGGGCCTCCAGGTCCACTTCCATCAAATGCTATTACATCATTCATTCCATATAAAAGTACTACATTCTTAGGCTGTAAAGATACAACTTTATCTATGTTTTCTTTTCCTTTAACTACAGTATCTCCTTTATTACTTATTACATTATATTGATTTACTAATTCCATCTCCATAAGACCTTCTGTTATAGAATCTCCCATAAACACTGTACTTTCATAGAACTTATAAAAATCAACTTCTTTATCCTCTACCACAACTTCAGGGGTATGATGTTTCTCTATCTTATCCTGGATTACACTTAAATCAGCCTGTTCTAAATCCTTCAAGTGCTTTCTCCCTAATAGTACTCTTTGCTTTTCATTCATCTGAACCTTTTTATTTTCTATAAAGGTATGTATACCTATTGCTGTTATTATTCCTACTAATATTATTCCTATAATTGTCATAATTCGAAAACTTCTTTTCTTCATGTTATCTTCCTCTTCTGTCTAATATTTATCTTCCTTAATCATTCTAATACAACAAACTTAATATTTGGTTACAAAATCCTTACGTTTCTAAAAAACTTTCCTTCACATAAAGAAACCTAAGCATAGATATACTTAGGTTTCTTCATCATTATAATAATATATGATTCTCAAAATTTTAATACTTTTTAGATTATCCTAGTTAAGCTTTAATATATCACTTAAATTCTCATTTTTAATAATAAATTTAAATACTAAAACTCCTATAATTGAAACTACTACAAATTCTCCTATGGCAACTTGTAATACAGAAAGCCAAAATGGTAAATTTATCATGTAGTAAAGTTCTGCTCCTATAATTAAAGCATTCGATATAGTTGCCCATAAAGATGCTATAAATAGTACAAGTGTTTTATTATAGCCTTCTTTTTTAGTTAAAACCTTCTTAGTTTGCCAAATTAAAACTAGAGCTATTAAACTAGCTAAGCTTCCAAATATCATATCTACTATTGCCATAGGACTTAGTAGAAAATTTGAAATGGCACATCCTATAGTTAAGGCTGGAATATATAGCGGGTCTATAAATGCCAAAAGTACCATTACCTCTGATAATCTAAATTGAATATTTCCAAAAGCAAAGGGTGCGATAACAGCAGTAACCGCTACATAAGTAGCTATAATTAGAGCCATCTTTAATAATTTTTTAGTATTGTTGCTAGTATTCATAAATATAATACCCTCCTCATTTTTTAATAGTGTAAGCTCTTAGCCTTACTAGATTCATATATTGCCCTATTTAACCCCATACAAACCTACTAATAAAATAATGAGTCTAGCTATGTCACCTCACTAGCTCCGCACCTATCTTTAACTCAGCATTTTCTTTCTCTAAAAAATACCCCCCATATTTATTGGTGATTAAATTATATACTTCTATAATATATATTTATATATATTATAGAAAAAATAAAGGCCGTCATCCAAATGACAGCCTTGTAATCCTTGTACATAAATAAAGCTCTACCTTTTTATGATGAGCTAATTAAAAGATTTCAATGCCGTAGTTTTATTTAAAGACAGGAGGCTTACGAACTGTCACTCTTATTTTGTTCAATCTCATTATATAATGTAAAGTGTTGAATTTCAAGTGTTTCATAGATTTTCAGAAGATTTATTTTATTATTTATTCTCATGTAATATTCATATTTTCTATATTTTTCGTTGGAAACTTTGTTAGAATAGTTTTTCTAATGAAATTTATTAAAATATTATATTACTATTGATTTTTACATCCTTCAATGACGTGGTTTGTGCGCTAAATACGCATTTAAACCAAACTTATACATACACATCTAATTTATCTTAACATATCAGCAATCTCATCTTTAGATTTTATATTATCTTTATATCCACCTTCAAATTCTTTTGGTATTTGTTGCTTCCACTTAGAATCTTCTAGCTTGTATTTACCTTGATATTCACCTACTGGTGCATAACATGGCTTACCATCTAATGGTGGTGTTTGTAAAGCAAATATTATTACATGCTCATTTATATCCATAGGTGCAATCCCATCTGTTATGAGCTTGGTTGGTTTCATATCTTTTAATGAAATGGCTTCATTTGGAAACTTCTTCTTATGTTCATTTAATAAGACTTCTGGTGAGAAAATTCCTCCTGTTTCTATAACGCATATATTTTTCCCTTTTTCTAATGTGCCATCATTTTTAAAAATTTCTACTATTTCTAAGTTTGAAACTGTATAAGGTATATCCTCTATCATGGGTGAAGTTGTCTTTTTAACAATCCCTTCTACGATTATAGTTGAATCTTTTTTTAATTCATTTATACTACGGTATTTCTTAGTTAAACTTATATGTGAGTCTATAATGTCATATTTAATATCGTCATTAATTACCCCTGTTGTATTATTTGAAACTTCTAGATTATTTGCATCTAAATTCCGTTCTGAATCCTTAATCTTACTATAAGCACTAAAACAAAATACCATAATTACTAATACTATTGTTATACTAGAATATTTTATTATTTTTTTCATTTTAGTTTTCTCCATCCACTTTATTAAAATATTCTATTTATAGCTCTACAATCATCTACACTAGCTCCCCCATCTAATATTTCTGCAAGCTAATCATACATATCACTTTATTCCAATTCCAATTTTGTTTACAAAGCTTTATATTAGAACTTACTACGGTAAAATATGTTATTCACACTCAAGAAGAATATTGTTCATTTTTACATTAATCCCCTTTTTGCTCACTTTTTATACTTCTTATAGCTTGTACATTTATAACTTATATTCACATATTATAGAAATAAAATTCCAGTATATTGAGCATACTGGAATTTTATCCCTGAATCTTATTATAAATTATATTTTAAATATTATCCTTAATTTAATTCTGTAATATCTTTTTCTTCCGCTAAACCAATTCTCCATTGTCCCGATTTACTCCTTGCAGAATAATAAAGCAAATATCTATTTTTCACTCTTACTAAACTTGATTTATATAGAGTACCGTTATCAAAAGACTCTTCACCTTCTGAAGGATTGAATAAATTTTTCATTGGTAAAAAATTGACTCCATCCTTTGACACAGCATAATACAAGCCTTGATTTCCCGCTTCATTATTATTATAACCGTTAATAACTATCTCATATCCTAAATCTGTTTTTATTAAATCATGATGCCATAGGTGAAAGTTAAATGGCTTGTTCTTAAAATTACATACCTGAACATCCTTAAAGTTTTTAAAATCATTAGTTTCCGTATAATATAAATCACTACTATAGTTAGAAAACCATATTTTATATACACCTTTATCATAAATTATAATTGGTGACACATAGTCATATTTTTTATTAAAGGTATCAGGGGCTAGAACTAATTCTTTATCACTCCACCTTATGCCATCCTTACTTTTCATTACATAAACCATATTAGTATGATTATCTGTATTTTTATTATCTCTACTAGATGGATTGTATCTAAAATACACTTCTAATGTATCATCTACTAAACAAATATTTATATCAGAGTAATGACCTCCATTTGCAACATCTTTAGGCGTATCTAAAGGATTCTTAGAGCCTTTTAAATAATTAAAATTACTTCCATCATTACTAACTAATATTTGTGGATTTTCATAGTCATCATTCCCATTAGGATAAGGTGTTAATCCCATCAAATACTTATATCCATTCCAACCATTTGGGGTATACAAAACATCTGGATGAACTGCTTGATTACTTCCATCATAAGTTGGAGTTACTAAAGGACTTTTAGCATTAGTGTAATATTTACCCCAAGATGGTACATTTAATAAATCCTTATTAACAGCTCTTTCATTCCCTACAGCAATAACATGATTTACATAATTTCCTTTTTCAATCATAAATTCTTCTATAGATTTATTTAACATTTTTGAACCAACATCAATTAAAGGCATATTAAGAACACCACTTGATGCACATGCTGATATAAATTCTGATGTATCATTACTTGAAGCCATCATAATTTCACCACTGAGATATAAACTTATATTCTTATTCATTAACTTTAAATTCACATTTTTAAAATAATTAGCTATATCCATTTTTTTCATCTTAAGATTAGAAAATGTCCTATAAAAAGTATCCTCATTTCCTGCAAAATATATAGTTGAATTATTTTTATTCCTTAAAAATTTATATATTGACAAATAATTATCTGATATTATTACAGGTGTCTCATTCATCATTCCAATGTATGATAATAACATTACCTCTTTAAGATTATCACCTTTGGAAAGAATATATGTATTATTATCTTTAAATTCTTCTGCAATTCTGATGCTAAGATTAGTACTATCCTTTTCTTGAACTCTATTTACTTCTAATCCTTTTTCTACAAGTTCATTTTCTATATTCTTTGAAATTGAATTGTCTTCTCCAATTAAAATTATTTTAGTTGATTGTAATCTACTAATCTCATTCTTTACTAAATCACTCAACACTTCTCTTTCAGTTAAAAGGATTGGTGCATTATACTTTTTACTTAGTGATAAGGATAAACATCCTTCCATAAAATTTTTATTATTTATTATAATGGTGATATCAGAACTTTTCCATATTTTTTGACACATACTTATAGCTGTTTTTTCAGGATTTTCTTCAGTAAATCGACTTATTTCTTGCATGTCTTTATGATTTGCTAAATTCATACTATTAGTATTAACCATAGTACTAATAGCTTGTTCATTATTTTTAAAACAATTGTTTAACCACTTAAAAAAATAACCTCCTATAATTACAATACATATACTCACTATTGGTATTATAAATCGTATAATCCTCTTTTTAATAAATTTTCTACGTCTCTTACTTTTTCTCATATTAATACTCCATTTACATAATTTTTATATTTAATATATATTTTTTTATAAATTATATATTAAGTAACTTCAACCATTTCATTATACATGTTAGGTAGATATTAAATATTACATTAACATTACAATTTTGGAATATATAATCTTTTATTATGGTAAATGCGTAGTTAGTATATAATTGTGAACACAAAAAAGCCAAGAATTAAATTCTCAGCTTTCTTTCTTCTAAAATATCCTTTAGAATTTTTATATGATTAATTAAGTCTTCTTCCAATTTCTTCTAGGCAAGCTTTTGCTTTATTCATTATTGGAATTAACTTACCCTTTTTATCTTCTTTAATTTTACTAATACTTTTATCTAAATCTTCATACTTTCTTTCCATAATTCGCTTTGTAATATCTGAATACTCCTTTAGCAGCTCTATATCACTTTCATTTATATTATCATACATAACCATGTCATTTATAGCATCTGCCACTCTATTATATATATTTATTTTAATTAAGGTTGGTGAATCATCCTTTGCACGATCAAACTCCTTTTTCCTAACAAACCATGGTTCAGGAATATCTTTTTCAAGGTTATTAGCTTCGCTTTCAAAAATAACTAGATTTTTAATGCACTCTCTATGTTCGATGACATCAAAATATCCTAAATATTCAGTCTTTTTAACTCTTTTTATTATTTCTTTAAATTCCATAAGCCCACTTCCTTTCTTATATTATATAATTCTAGGCTTCTTTAAACATTCCTTCTATATTATATACATTATTTTTCACAAAAATACACAAAATAAGTTAATGAAGACTTTTGGAACTTTATCCTTTGTTAAATTCATGTTAATTTTTCTTTATCTATTGTTAAAACTTTCTACTCTTTGTTAAATAAAAGGTTTTTGTGTTACTATTAAGTTAAATTTATTGTATCTTTAATTGTATCTTTAGAATGAATATTATTTGAATACATATTATTTATTGGAGGTTTAACACTATGGAATCATTTTTTTTAATTATTAACCTTTTAGGAGGACTTGGAGTATTCCTATTTGGTATGAAGATCATGGGAGATGGTCTTGAAAACCTTGCTGGCGAAAAGTTAAAGGGTATCTTTGATAAAATTACCTCTAATCCACTTAAGGGTGTAGCAACCGGCGCTATAGTTACTGCTATAATTCAAAGCAGTAGTGCTGTAACTGTTATGGTAGTTGGATTTGTTAATGCAGGTATTATGAATTTATCTCAAGCGGCCTATGTAATCATGGGTGCTAATATTGGAACAACTATAACAGCTCAATTAATTACCTTTGATTTTGATGCTATTGTTCCTTTATTTATTGCAATAGGAGCTTTTCTAGTATTATTTACTAAAAAGAAAAATTTCAAAGAATTAGGTCATATAATTTTAGGATTTGGTGTTCTATTTTTAGGTCTTACTTTGATGTCTGATGCTATGTCTCCTCTTAGAGAATCACCAGTATTCACAAAACTTATTTTAAGTCTAAAAGGACATGTATTGTTAAGCCTTTTATTAGGAATAGGAATGACTGCTATAATTCAAAGTTCCTCTGCAGTTACTGGAATTTTAGTTGCTTTAGCTTCTGTTGGAAGTATTCCAATTGATGTAGCTATCCCAATTTTATACGGAACTAATATTGGTACTTGTGTTACTGCTTTAATCTCTTGTTTAGGCACTAATAAGACTGCTAAGAAGGCTGCACTAATTCACTTGTTCTTTAATGTAATAGGTAGTGTAATATTCTTAATTCCACCTGTTTCTAAATTACTATTAACCACTGTTACAACTCTTACCCCTGGCGTAGCTGGAGGGGTTGTAGCAAAACAAATTGCCAATGCCCACACTATATTTAACGTAATTAATACTATATTGATATTACCATTTACAAGATACTTAGTATCTTTAGTTAACTTTTTGCTTCCAGGGAAAGATGAAGAAGAAGTTGATGGAGTTAAATATATAGATGACAGACTCTTAGAAACTCCAACTATAGCCTTTGGTCAAGTTACTAATGAGATTATTAGAATGGGTACTTTAGCTAAGGAAAATATAGAAACTGCCTTAAAGGGTTTTACCGATAATAATGAAGATTCAATAAACAAAGTGTATAGGATTGAAACTTTAATAAATACATTAGAAACAGATATAACTAAATATTTAGTTAAACTTTCCAATTCTGATATTGGAGAAGAGCAAAGAACTACTATAGCAGCATATTTCCATGCTGTTAATGATATAGAACGTATTGGAGATCATGCTGAGAATATTGCTGACTTAGCTAAAAATAAGCTTTCTAAGAAAGTAAGATTTTCCAAGGATGCCATAGATGAACTTAAAGTAATGGTGAATATTTGTATAGAAGCTTTAGAACACAGCATAGAATGTTTCTCTGACTATAGTGATAAAAAAGCTTTAGATGTGAGGGCTTTAGAAGAAAAAATAGATACTTTAGAAAAAGATTTAAAGCGATCACATATTAGAAGACTAAATAATGGTACTTGTGATGCCTTTGTAGGTACTATATTCTTAGATCTTATTAGTAACCTTGAAAGAGTGGGTGACCACGCTGTTAACATTGCTGAAATACTTTCTTAAATATAAATATGTCCCTAAAGTAAATTATTAAATACTTTAAAAGCTACAATTCAAAATTGTTGAATTGCAGCTTTCCCCTTTTATATAGATTACTTTTTAAATTTCCATTCTTTAAACTATTATGGTGTTTATGCACCCATTAGCTCTAGCTATAGATTCTAATTCCTTCATATAATTATTAGTAGGTACTGTAGTCTCAAGTAATTCCTTTCTTACTCCCATAGGTCTATATTTAATTAACTTATATTGAATATTGGGATTAATTTCAGCTAATAGCTTACTTCCCATGTCTACAGTATAATTATTATTAAGAACTTCTGGTACTACTACTGTTCTAATTTCATATATCTTATCAAGTTTTCCAAGCTCTCTTATGTTTTTTATTACTGTTTCATTGGTGAGACCTGTAAGTATCTTATTTTCTTCTGGATGAAAAGCTTTTAAATCTATCATAGTTTTATCTGTTACTTCTAAAAGTTCTTTATCCATACATATAGGTGTGGACCCATTAGTGTCTATAAAAGTTGTTAAACCAAGACTTTTTACTTTTATAAATAGCTCCTTTAGGAAATCCCTTTGAAGAGTACATTCTCCTCCTGAAACAGTTATTCCTGATATAAAAAACTTTACCTTTTCAATTTTCTTCATTAGTTCTGAGGCATTTATTTTTGTTATCTTAGGACTACTATTTTTCTTACAAGTAGCAATACAAGCATCACAGTTAACACATTTATCAATATCATACTCAACCGTACCCTCTACCATTGATAAAGCTCCATATTCACAGGCAGGTACACATTCACCACAATTAACACATCTATTTATAGTTTCTGGATTATGACAATAAATACAATTATAGTTACACCCTTGAAGAAATATGGCCATTCTATTGCCTTCTCCATCTACATTACTAAAAGGTATTATTTTATTAACATAACCTATAGTTTCTTGCTTATCATTCATACTTCTTCCCCCAGTACTCATATATTTTCATTTCCTAATAACATAGAACCGCTCCAATACTATAAGCTTTTGCTACAATTGTATCGAAGCGGCCTTTATTATAAAAATCCTTTTAATCCTATGACTACCAACTCTAATGCTAAGAATTCTATTTATCAGAACTTCTTAATTTTCTTTCAAGGATCTTGGAGTTTTTAACTGCTCCATATCCAAGGGCTACTGTATCTTGAAGTACTTGCTCTCCCCTATCTAAAGCTTCTATATCAGAACGCTTAACAAGATATCCTGTAATTCTTATAACATCACAATCATCACAGTATAGTGAGAAATATCTCATATTTAGTGCAAAGGCACCTTTGATTATATCTAAAATTGACTTTGGATTCTTCTTAGCCATTTCATCAAATTTAAATATATCACCAATTCCAGATGGGAAGTATTTGTGGAATACTGCACTTTGAATCAAGTGTTCTGGTAATGATGGCTCTTCTCCTATTGGAATTCTACATCCTGGACTTGTTTCAGTATCAGAATCAATTCCAACTTGAGAATGGAGTAGATAATGATTATCTGTGACTTCACAATATTTATTTTCATGGGCATTAACCATAGTATACATTTTATTTATAATAGTTTCACCTAGCTTGTTAGCTCTTTCACCATATCCAAATCTATCCTTTTCATCTGTTGCTCCTAGAAGTGTATTTACACATTCTGCAAGACCAACTAATCCAAACATAGCAGTAAATCTATCTCTTGATAATAAACCTTCTCTTACAAGGAAACTTGACTCAAAGAAATTACTTTCTTCTACTATGAATTTAACTCTCTTATCCATATAATCAAGCATTGCTTCTACAGCATCTGGTAATACAGTGTTTAAAAAGTGTTCTTCATTATATGCCATCTTAGCTAGTTTTGAAAGTAATATTCTCACTAATGTATAACTGCCGCCGCCAAGATTAAGTCCATTATAACAACTTACTATTCCATACTTTTCTCCTAGTTCCGAGCTAAACATTTCATGGTTAGCAAAGCTTGGCTTAGCACAAGTAAGAGCTGTTTTTATTGCTTCAACTGCAAATTCTTCACTAGTTTCCTTTGAGTATTTTAAGGTTATATTAGGAGTAGCATTTTGAAGTTCTCTCTCTACTTCTAAAATTATTCTTCCTGCTTTTGTATCCTTAGGTCCAATATTAGCATGACAGAATGAATCAGTTATTGTTCTGTCTATATGCTTTAAGAAAAATTTAATTGCTTTATATGCTTCTTTATCATCTTCTATATATGGATCTAAAAGAGTATCAATATTACCTACATATACTGGGAAAGATGTAACTGATGGTACATGCTTATATAGAATTAGTAAATTGTTTACTGCATCCCATATATCCTCTGCAGGAGTTAGGCTTAAAAACTTACTTCCATTTTTCATAAACTTTTCATAGTCAGGTACAATATATCTAGGTCTATATGGTGCGTTACCTTCATTAAGGTCACATATAACACCTGCATTTTCATACATTTTTGTTTTGTCAGATTTATTTAATACATCTAAACTATTTTCTGACTCCCTAGCTAAATTTAAAACTTTCATTTCATAAGTTAAAGTCTTGTCCTTAATAATATTCATTATACTATCTTTCATTTTATCACTCCTATGACATTTTGAAATTAAGTAAATATTATTATGTTATTCCTGCTTAACTATATACATAAACTAAATATAATTAAGCCATACTTTATTACAATAATGCAATGTTTATAATAAATTTATCTTAATTATAGTATACCCGAATTTAAGAGTTTTTTCTACTATTTAATGAATAATAATTATTGATTACATTAACTTTTTAAGTAACATTTTAGTTTTATAAGTATTTTTACCTTGTGTTACTTTTTAAGTAAAGTTTCAATTAACTGCTTAAATATAAACTACACAAATATAATTTTATGCTTATACTAATAATGTATATATATTTTTTAAGTGGAGGTGAAGCTTAAAATGAAAATCGGAATTATTTCTGATACTCACATGAATAAACATTATTCAAAGCTAAAACATATACTAGATGATAAGTTAAAAGATGTAGATTTAATAATTCATGCAGGAGATTATACCTCCCCTGAAGTAATATCTATGATTAAGGAAAAATCAAAATTTATAGGTGTTTATGGAAATAATGATAAATCGAATTTAAGAAGTTTAGTTCCTGAAAAACACATATTAACTTTAGAAGGTTATAAAATTGGTATTTGTCACGGGGATGGTACCAAAAAGCAAACTATAGATAACGTGGTTGATACTTTTAAGAAGGATAAGCTTGATATAATAATATATGGTCATAGCCATAAACCTTGTATTTTTACTAAAGGAAAAACAATGTATTTAAATCCTGGATCGTCTACTAGCAAAAGAAAAGAACCTTGGTTTTCTTATATAATTTTAGAACTTAATAAAAATTGTCCAATATCAGCTTCAGTAAACTTTTTTAAATAGCTAAAAAATTCATTATTCCATAGAGTAAAAGGATTGAGCCATTAAACATAGACTTCAATCCTTTTAATTTATATTAAAATAAATAATTTACATTATGTTTTTTAATTTAAACATATCCATAGATTCCTCTTACTGATACTTCTCCTGATATTACTCTATTAATAGTACCATCTTTATGTTTTACTATTAATTCTCCTTCATCATCAATATCTATTACCGTACATATGACTTCATTATTTCCATTAATTACTCTTACCTCTTTATTTATAAGTAATGAGCCTTCTTTACAAATTTCTATAACTCTACTTATATCTCCTGTATTTTTAAAGCCTTCGTAAAACACTTCAAAATTATTCAATATATTAGCTACAAGTTTTTTTCTATCAACTTCATTTCCTAATTCATTTTTAAGAGATGTTGCTTTTTCCTTTAACTCATCTGGAAATAATTCCATATTAACATTTATACCAATTCCCATGATGACATAATTTACTCTTTCTATTTCTGCATTCATCTCAGTTAATATGCCACATATCTTTTTGCCATTAATGACTATATCGTTAGGCCACTTTATTCCTACCGAAATACCCATATCCTTTAGGGCAGTATAAACTGCTGCTGCACCAATTAAAGTAACTCTAGGTGCTACCATAGGAGATATATTTGGTTTTAATACTATGGACATCCATATTCCTGTTCCTTTAGGCGAAATCCAACTTCTACCCAATCTTCCTTTCCCACTAGTTTGTTCCTCTGCAGCAACTACCATTCCTTCTATAGGATTAGTACTACACTCTCTTCTGCACTGAACATTAGTAGAGTCTACTTCATCAAAATGAATGAAGTTTCTCCCTATATACTTAGTTGTAAGAAGAGGTAAAATCTCTTCACCATCTATAATATCCGGAGTACTTACCAGTTTATACCCTCTATTGGAAATTGATTCTATAACGTATCCTGCTTCCTTTAAGCTTTTTATATGCTTCCATATTCCAGCCCTAGTAATTCCTAATTCTTCACTAAGTCTTTCACCTGAAATATATTCATCCTTACTTTTTCTAAGTATATTTAATATCTTCTTCTTCATTCAATACTTACCTTCCTAAGCTTTCTTATTTCTCAGGCAAATTATATGTCTCTGCCATTCTTTTTCTCTTATCAATATAATTTTGGCATCTTTCTAAGAAAATTTCAATATTTCTCTCTTCTTTTCTTACTTCCTCTTCTGTCTTTGGTCCTCTTCCTAATCTATCACATATTCCAAGAAGTCCTATATCCTCAATGTATCCACTTTTAACAACTCTATTAAGATCTGCAAACTCATTATTTTTTACTACGAAAAGAATTTGCATATGAAGTCTAACTAGACTTACTACATAATCATAAAATCCTTTATCTTCATGAAGTTTTAAATGGGTTAAAAATTCTTCTGCCATTTTTGCTCCAACTTTATCATGGTCATAGGCAGTGAGGTATCCTCTTCTTAACTTTGTAGTAGTTAACTTACCTATATCATGTAAAAATGCTGCCCACATAAATCCCTTTGGTTCTTTGCTTCTATCTCTTCTTTTAGCAGCTTCATCTATAACCATCATAGTGTGAATCCAAACATTGCCTTCCGGGTGATGTTTAGGATTTTGCTCCACATCTTTTAACTTTAAAACCATGTTATAGGGATATATATCTGGATAACCATTATTTTCTACTAAGTTATTAAAATATATGGATGGCTTCTCATCTTCTAAAAGATGCTTTGTAAATTCTTCAAAATAATTCATTTAACTTTTCTCCCTTCTTATCATACCTATATAATTAATATTATTTACATATATAATATTTCCTATTAATATAATAGGTCATGAAATTTTTTCTTATGCTGTTATACACAATATATTTTTATTAACATTATATTGTAACCAATTTTTAGAATCTAACTAAAATACCCTATAGTATAGACGGATATCTTGTCTATCTATAGGGTATTGATTATTCAAGAATAAATATCTTTATTTTTTCTTTCATTTCTTTATCATAATTTTAGTTACCTTCAGGTTTATCTGTTGGCTTTTCAGCAGGTTTTTCTGCCGGCTTATCTGCCGGTTTTTCTGCTGGTTTTGTAACAGGAGCTTGTTCTACTTTTTTAGTACCTCTCTTTATTATTTTAGGTAGTGGTACATACGTATCAGTATTCATAAGATCTGTTGAAACTACATTACCATTTTCATAAGTAGTTCTATATGCCTTAACCTTATATCCCTGAGATCCATTCTGAGTAACCTTTTCTGTTCCTATAGGTAAAGTTGGATCATCCTCATATTTTACTGTTACAGGAATGGTCTCATAGGTTTCTGAGTTAAAGCTATAAGTTTTTCCACCCTTAGCTGCAGAGTTAGAATATATATTAAAGGTTACATTTCCACCACCAGTATATCCTTCAATATATATTGGATATTTGTATGGATTTGTGAATACATAATCTATTCCTCCATAAGCAATAGTTGCATCAAGTCCTAACGGAACATATCCTACTGCCATGTTATGATTTAATCTTTGATCTGGAAGAATTCCTGAGTCTAATACTGCATTATGAAGTGTTGAAGATACTTGGCAAATACCTCCTCCATATCCAATTTCCACCTTATTTCCTACATAAACGCCTCCTGGTTGATACCCTTTATCTGCTGTAGTGTCACCAACTGTAGTATTAAAACTAAAACTTTCTCCTGGCATTAGTACTATACCATTTACAGTTTGAGCTCCTAGTGATATATTGGTGCTTCTGCTCCAATCTGAACTTCCAAAGTTAGTAGTTTTGGTTCCAATTCTAGTGTCAATCGTTGATAATTTTTCTTTTGTCTTAGTAGGTACCTCTTTTTTTATCGTTGCAGTTACTTCTATGTTTCCTGCTTTACTTTCTGATACCTTAGCATTTATATCCTTAACCAATGCTTGTACATCTAAAGTCTTACCAACGACTTCTTCAGTAATGTTAAATCCTGAATCTGATTTCGATATAGTAGCGTCCTTTTTAGCAACATTAATTTCACTTTCCATTTTTTTAGCAACAGTATTTATAATTTCGTTATTATAGGTAAATGTTATTGGAAAGTCTTTTTTTTCAGAACTCTTTATTGCTTTAAACTTGTCTAAATATCCAAGATCTCTATTATGGTTAAAAGCTTCATTTACAGTTTCATCTATATTAAACTCTACATGTAAGTCAGTATAGTTAATAGCATACTCCTTATCTCCAGCTTTAATTTTAATACTTCTGTTCCCAATTTCGTCGTTATATTTACTATTTAGTTCTTGCACAACTTGGTCCTTGGTTTTACCACTTACATCTATTCCTTCAACCTGCACACCTGGCATAATTAAATTCTCATATTTTGATACAGTAGTATGGATGTATGTTGTTGTACCTATAAATACTAAAAGAACTATAGTTATTACGGAAGAAATTGCTATGATCTTAGCTTTTTTATTCCCCGGGGTTAGTGAAAGCTTTGATCCATTCTCACCCTTTTCTAGATTCATATCCATAGTAACATTCCTTTCATTTTACAATTAAAAAATTGATTTAACATATAAATTATATCATATGTTAATCATATTTTCATTTATATTATTATTACGATTTCATTACATAATAATTTTTTATTGTAAAATTTTAACACAAGCATTGTGTATATGCAATTCCTTCCCTATATCTCTATCCATTTCTTCTGATGATTTTATTTACAGGTTCATATATTTCATCATATATTACCTCTTCTTTTACTGCCTTCTTATTTTCTAAGGTTTTTCTATAAACCTTTACCTTATAACCTTTACTACCTGGATTCTCAACTATTTCTTCCCCCTCATCCAAGGTTATATCCTTTTTGTATTCTATCTTTTGAGGTATTTCTTTATAGACTTTACTAATGACTTCATACTTTATATTTTCTAATTCTTTATAAGAATATATATTAAATATTAATTTATTATTTTCTACTATACCATCTATATAAATGGGATATGGTAAAGTATTTTTAAACTTATAATCTACAACATTATAATAAATGGTTGCATCCATTCCTTTATGAACATACCCTATTGGCATAGAATGATGCGTTCTCTCCGTAGGTAGAATTCCTGCTCTTATTATTGCATTATGAAGAGTTGTAGATACCTGACAAATACCTCCACCTAATTCAGGTTGAAGTTTATTATCTTTTATAACAGGTGCTTCTACATATCCTTTTTCTTTAGTGCTTTCACCTACTAGTTTATTAAAACTATATTCTTCCTCTGGCATTAAAACTATACCACTTGCTGCTTCAGTTGCTACTTTAATGTTAGTAGCTCTAACATCATCTGCAAAATTTGTACTAAAACTAGATATTATTATATTAATCTTTTTCAAATCTTCAGTGTTTATTTCTGGATTTTCAATACTAATAGGTAATTTGAGAGTAACATCACCTTTATTATTCTCAGTATTACTTTTTACAACTTCTTCAACCTGAGAAATAAAATCTTTTCTATTTATTTCTTCTTTTGAAGAACTTTCACTTACTTTTAGTTTTCCATCTTCCTTGATGATAGTTGCATTTTTAACTTCCTTGTTGAGAGTTTTTTCAATTTCATCCAACAAGGAATCTACAAAATTTGTATTATAACGATACTCAATATCAAAATCTACTTTTTTAGGATTTTTTATCAATTTATAACTTTCTCTTACAGATAAATCCTTTCCATAATCCAAAGCTTCCATAAGAGTTTCCTGTAAGTTGCTTTTTATATTTAAGCTTTCATAATCAATCTTATATTCTTTATCTTTTACCTTTACCTTAATATCATTATTGATAAGTTCTTTGTTTTTTTCATTTAAAAGCTTTATAGATTCCTCCTTAGTTTTACCTCCCACTTCAATTCCTTCTACAAAAACTTGAGGATAAATTTTATTTACATAACTACTTACGGTACGCTTCATATATCCGTAATAAAATAGAAAATACACTACAATAAAAACAACTATTAAAACAATAATAATAGTAAAAATATTTTTATTTCCTTTTCTTTTCTTCTTTCTTTTTTCCATATAAAATTCTCCTCTCATGGTATTTAAATTAGCTTGTGTAGTATTTCATGAAATATTCTAGCTAAAATAAAAAATCAGCTCATTGTAAATTTACAATGAACTGATTTTTTCGTTTATCCGATGACTACCGGCTCTAATACTCCCATCTTCTTCAAAGTAGGAGTAAAAGAGCTGGTGCGTCCCTGGATAACGATTTCTAAAGCTTCAGAGAAGCTAAGAACTCTGTTAATCCGATGACTACCGGCTCTAATACTCCCATCTTCTTCAAAGTAGGAGTAAAAGAGCTGGTACGTCCCTGGATAACGATTTTCCCTAAAGAACTCTGTTTATACTTAAAAAGTTATAGCTAATTAATATTTTTATTTTCTCGCTTTGCTCGTAAGGACACTCCTTCTCACATTCGTTCGAAATGTTAAACCAAAGATTTTCTTTTCTCGCTTTGCTCGTAAGGACACTCCTTCTCACATGCGTTCGAATTAGTAAGTTCGAATACCCAAATATAAAATTTGGATTCTCACTTATCTTTCTATTACTATTGCGATTCCTTGTCCGCCACCTATACATAGTGTAGCAAGACCTTTTTTATTATCTCTCTTAATCATTTCATAGATAAGAGTAGTTAATATTCTAGCTCCTGATGCTCCAACTGGGTGTCCAATAGCTATTGCTCCACCATTAACATTTACTTTATTCATGTCAAATTTTAAATCTTTAGCTACTGCTAGTGATTGTGCTGCAAAAGCTTCATTAGCTTCTATTAAATCTAAATCTTCAACTGTTAATCCAGCTTTAGATAAAGCTTTGCTTGTAGCTTCGAATGGTCCATATCCCATTATTTGTGGATCAAGACCTGCTGATGCATAAGATTTTATAGTTGCAAGATAGTTAACTCCTAATTGTTCAGCTTTTTCTTTAGACATAACTATGAACATAGCAGCTCCATCATTTATTCCTGAAGCGTTACCAGCAGTAACTGTTCCACCTTTTTTGAAAGCTGGCTTAAGTTTTCCTAATTTCTCTATTGTTGAACCAAATTTAGGGAACTCATCTTTATCAAATACAATTGGATCTCCTTTTCTTTGAGGTATTTCAACTGGTACTATTTCATCTTTAAATCTTCCTTCTTTTACAGCTTTTTCAGCTTTTAATTGGCTACTTAAAGCAAATTCATCTTGCATTTCTCTTGTAAGACCCCATTTTTCAGCTATGTTTTCTGCAGTAACTCCCATATGATAATCATAGAACGCATCCCAAAGACCATCTTTAATCATAGTGTCAACCATTGTTGAATCACCCATTCTTTGTCCCCATCTAGATGTTGGTAATACATATGGTGCATTACTCATTGATTCTGTTCCACCACAAAGGATTACATCTGCATCTCCTGATTTTATTGCTTGAGCTGCTAATGTTACAGCTTTTATTCCTGAACCACAAACTTTATTAATACTAATTGCTGTGGATTCTTCTTTTAAACCAGCCTTTAAAGCTACTTGTCTTCCAACATTTTGTCCAAGTCCTGCACTTATAACATTTCCTATAATAGCTTCATCTATAATAGCTGGATCTATTCCTGCTCTTTTTATTGCTTCTTTAGCAGCTACAGCACCAATTTCTGCTGCTGATAATTTTGATAATGAACCTCCAAATGATCCTACTGCTGTTCTAGCAGCACTTACAATAACAACTTCTTTCATTTTTAACTCCATCCTTTTCTTAAAAATTTTTTCTTTAAATAATTTGTTACGTTAGAAACTATTTTATCCCCTGCTTATATATCTACATAGGGTTACAAAGTCTATGTTTATTACTCTTATTTATATAGCAGTTTCCATGCCAACTTCTACAATCCCCTAAATATCTACTTTCTCGTGAATTAGGAAAAATAACACTGTAAACTACAGTTTACGGTTTTTCCTTAAACAAATCTTTGTTAATATTATAACTTCAATGTTAAATAAATCACCTAAAGCAAAATCAATAATTAGCAGATTTTTTTCATCATTTATTAATACATTTAATCTATTTAAAGGATTAATTCTCCAAACTAAAACACACATGTAAACNNGTTTACATGTGTGTTTTAGTTTACACTTTTTTAAAGTTCCATATTAAACCTCTTCATTTTTTTATAAAGACCTTGCCTACTAATACCCAAAACCTTAGCAGTTTCATTTTTATTACCATTAAGTTTCTCTAAAGTTTCTGTAATTACCTGCTTTTCTATTTCTTCTACTATATCTTTAAGTTGTTTATTTTCATAATCAACCTTTCTTTTGTTACAATCTAATATCTTTGCTGGTAAATGCTCTGGTAATATTTTAAGCTCTGTATTAAGTAAATTTATTGCTCTTTCAATAACATTTTCTAGTTCCCTAACATTACCTGGCCAGTTATAACATTTTAGATAATCCAAGGTTTCTTCTGATATACCTTCACTATATATTCCATACTTATTACATAGCTTAACTCTTAATGCCTCTGCAAGTGGCCCCACATCTTCAATTCTTTCTCTTAGTGCTGGAAGCTTAACATGCATAACATTTAATCTATAGTATAAATCTTGTCTAAACTTCCCCTCTTGAGTTAACTGTAATAAGTTTTTATTTGTAGATGCTATAATCCTAACATCTATCTTTTTTATATCATTACTACCAACTCTTACAATTTCTCTATCTTGAAGAACTCTTAATAACTTCACCTGCATAAAAAGAGGCATATCTCCTATTTCATCTAAAAGAATAGTTCCTCCATCTGCAAGCTCAAATTTACCCTTCATTCCTGTTTTTTTCGCTCCTGTAAATGCTCCTTCTTCATAGCCAAACATTTCTGATTCAAATAGTTCTGTTGGTATAGCTCCACAGTTTATTTTAACAAAGGGTTTTCTGGCTCTTTTACTACTATTGTGTATGGACTGTGCAACTAATTCTTTTCCTGTACCACTCTCCCCTGTAATTAATACAGATGAATCTCCTCTTGCAATCTTCTCAGCAAATTTTATAGCAGTTAAGAAACTTGAGCTATTTCCGATTATTTTATCAAAAGTATAGGTTGCTTTATTCTCTACAGTGAGTTCATTTTTGTAAAATTGAACCTCTTTTTCTAAATGAGATATCTTACTACTTAATATTTTAAAATTATCTATATCTTTAAACATAACTCTACCTATGGCCCCTCTAATTTTTCCATTAATTATTATAGGAACTCTCATAGATATCATTTTATGTTCATTAACCTCTTGAATATCTCCAACTTCTTTAAATCCATTTTTAGCTATAAGATGTAATTTTGTGTTTGGAATAACCTTAGTTACATGTTTCCCCTCTGGTTCTTTACAACCTAAAAACTTCTTGTATCCATCTGTCATCATTGTTATAATTCCATCTTCATTAACTACTACAATGTATTCATTTAAACTATTAAATGCAAAATTGAGTATTTCTTCATCAACTCTCATATATTTTTCCTCCTAAATAAAATACATTATTTTATGTTTCTATCTATTAAGTGTAACTATATCCTTATTTAATATATTTATATCCATTTAATATACTTATATCCATTTGAGCTATTTAAATTAAACTTATTTTAAAACCAATTGCTATTTACACCAAAAACTTTTTTTAAATGTTCTATTGCAAAATTGCCTGTAATTCCAACAAATATGCCAGTCCCTATCCCTGCCACGCTCATAACAGGTAAATAGAGCATAACACTCATGGTTTTTACTATTAGTGATGCTGCAAGTAATTGTCCTACATTATGAAATACTGCCCCCGCACAACTTACTCCTACAATACTTATCTTTTCTTTTCCAAGGTGTTTTGCAAATACCATAAATATATAACTTAAGATCCCACCAGATAGACTATACATTAATCTAGATATACTTCCTCCAAACATTACGGAAATCAAAATTCTTAAAAACATGACTAAAAAAGTCTCTTTATAACTTAAGGTGTATAATGCTATTACCGTAATAATATTAGCAAGACCTAGTCTTGTGCCCGGAGTTATAAATGGTACTGGTATCATATTTTCAAATATGTGTAGCACCAAGGACATTGCTACTAATAGGGATATATATATCATTTTTCTAATATTTTTACTAGCTTCTTTACTATTCATTTTCTTCACCTCAACGAGAAATTACATCTTCCCCTTCACTACTCTTTTGTTCCCCTACTATTTCAATGATTAACCTATTAGGCAGACATACTATTCTTTCTCCAACCGCTCCTATAAATCCTTCATTTACACATATTTCATCCTTACAATCTGCATCTACAATTCCTATTTTCATATCATGAATTACAACTAGATTAAATCCATAGGAAGATTTAATAGTAAATTCTTCATCTAACCCCCTCGTTAATTCCACTCTCTTTGTCTCTTTGCCATCTATAGAAATAACAGCATAATTTATTCCTTTATAATTACTCTGATAATTTTTTAGCATAATGTAAGGTATAAATGACACTATTAGTAACACTACAATTATTACAATATCCATTTTCTTCATTAATTTCATATTCATTCTTCTCCTATCCAACAATAGTTTAAACAAAGTAATTTTAATCTTTTATTGTTATTATATCAATATGTTCACTTAAATTCCTTAGTGATTAAAAAATTTCAGAAAAATAATCTTTAACCTATAATAGTGCAAAAACACTT